>DASSFT010000374.1:0-9189 GCA_035694045.1 Chitinophagaceae bacterium | reverse complement strand
ATCGAGGAGGGGACACACCGGGAACTTATGGCAATAAAGGACGGTTATTATGCGGGTCTGTATGCAAGACAACAGGCGGGAAGGGAGTCATGAGTCCGGACCCGATAGCAAGCGGGTCGCTGGTACAGTGTCGTTGGTTCTTGAGCCTGATCATCAGCCTACAATTACAATAGAATAAATTCGGTAAATTAAGACGCAGATTCCTGCAAACCCGCCGGAAACGGGGCTCTACTTAGATTTGGCTGTGTCAAAAACATCTCTATATTTGTAGGTCTTTAAAATCAAAGCATTTTTTAACTGCAAAAAAAATTAACACTGTGGCGTACGAGAACAACGACAAGAAAATGGAAAGTATCTACAGCAAAAGGATCCGCGCCGGAAAGAGAAGGACGTATTTTTTTGATGTAAGAACTACAAGGGGCAATGATTATTACCTGACCATTACTGAAAGCCGTAAACGTTTTGACGATAATGGCTATGACAGGCACAAGGTATTCCTCTACAAAGAAGACTTTAACAAGTTCATTAAAGCGTTGACCGAGGCAGTTGACTATGTAAAGACAGAGTTGATGCCGAATTTTGATTTTGATGCTTTCAATCATGATGAAGTAGCGGTGGAGAATAATGGAGAAAGCGAGCATAACGATGTCGAAACTCCCGCTGTTGTGGAAAATGTAAAACCTGTAGCCACTGCCGAGGTGATTTCTTCACCAGCAGGCGCTGATAATTCAACCGATAATTCATCCCACGAAGAAGTGGACAAATGGTGACCCGAAACGAATTGCTTAGTTTATGCCTCCTTATGGAGGCATTTTTGTTAGAACGCGGATTGTTATGATCACTAAGATTTCCGCAGATCATAATATATCATAACCATCAAGACAATCTGCGTCTTCACTAAGATGGAACGCGGATTGTTATGATCACTAAGATATACGCAGATCATAACCTATCACGACTCTCATGACATTCTACGTTCTCACTAAGATGGAACGCGGATTGTTATGGTCATTAAGATTTCCGCAGATCATAATATATCATAACCATCAAGACAATCTGCGTTCTCACTAAGATGGAACGCGGATTTTTATGATCATTAGGATATACGCAGATCTTAATTTATCATAACCATCAAGACAATCCGCGTTCTCACTAAGATGGAACGCGGATTATTATGATCATTAAGATATACGCAGATCTTAATTTATCATGATCATCAAGATTAATCTGCGTTCTATCCTACTTGTGCTGTTGCTGCTGTAACTCCAATAATTTCTTGAACTGTTCTTCTGAAAGAATCGCCGGCTTATTCGTTGGCGGAGAAGGTAGGGCAGGATTGGGAATTGTGTAAGTAACATCAGGCTTTACAACCGGCATATTATAATTTGTGATGTCAGGAACCACGCAAGGCATTTTGTCCTGCGGCAAAGCATATACTTTATTGCCGTTGGGTAAGGTATTTAGCAGCCGGGCGTTGGGAACAATTTGGGGCTGAGGTGGATTAACTAGGTAGAATCGAGGCGCCTGCTCTAAGTTGAATTTTGATTTAGGTGATTGTTGATTGTCCTGCGCAGAAGCAAAAGAAAAAGCAGCAACTGCGACAGACAAAAAAATTACTTTCATAAGCCATGGTTAAGTGCTATAAATTTATACTATTTTCTCATTTTTTTAAAACCGTTTATCAAACCGTTGGTGGATGAGTCGTGACCTGTCACTGGCTGGCGATCTTCCAGCTCGGGCAAGATTTTGTTGGCCAGTTGTTTGCCCAACTCTACTCCCCATTGATCGAAACTGAAAATATCCCAGATCACTCCCTGCACAAATATCTTGTGCTCATACAGGGCGATCAGTTGACCGAGTGTGAAAGGAGTTATCTTTTTTACCAGGAATGAATTGGTAGGACGGTTACCGGGAAAGAGTTTATAAGGCAACAATTTTGCAACCTGCTCAGCGTTCAGTCCCTGTTTTTCCAGTTCAGCCCTGACTTCGGACTCATTCTTTCCATTCATTAATGCTTCAGTTTGGGCAAAAAAGTTCGATAGGAGTTTGACATGATGGTCGCCGATCGGGTTATGTGTTTGCGCAGGTGCAATGAAATCGCAGGGAATAAATGGAGTACCCTGGTGTATCAATTGATAAAATGCATGCTGGCCATTCGTTCCCGGTTCACCCCAAATGACAGGACCCGTGGAGTAGGTAACAGGGTTGCCTTCCCGGTCAACACGTTTCCCATTGCTTTCCATGTTTCCCTGCTGGAAATAAGCAGCAAACCGGTGCATATACTGATCGTAAGGTAATATAGCTTCACTTTGCGCGCCGAAAAAATTGACATACCAAAGCCCCAGCAGGGCCATCAGTACCGGGATATTTTTTTCGAATGATGTATTGCGGAAATGATTATCGGTATCATGAGCGCCCTTTAATAGTTGCTCGAAATTCTTATAACCGATGGACAGCACAATAGACAACCCGATAGCACTCCATAAAGAATAGCGTCCACCGACCCAATCCCAGAAACCAAACATGTTTTTCCTGTCGATACCAAACTTCACTACTTCTTCCTCATTGGTTGACAGGGCTACAAAATGTTTGGCGATATGCTTTTCATCCTTTGCTTTTTTCAGGAACCAGGCCCTGGCTGTGTGTGCATTGGTCATTGTTTCCTGCGTGGTAAAGGTCTTGGAAGCGATTAAAAAAAGGGTCCGTTCTGGCTTTACTTTCTTTAGTGTTTCGGCAATATGAGTTCCATCAACATTAGACACAAAGAATGTCTCGATTTCTTCCACTTTATAAGGTTTCAGCGCTTCTGTGACCATTAGCGGTCCGAGGTCACTTCCACCAATCCCGATATTTACAATGTATTTTATTCGCTTGCCGGTGTAGCCACGATGATCCCCGGTATGCACGGCTTGTGCAAAGGCCTTCATCTTTCGCAGAGCTTTTTTTACTTCCGGCATCACGTCTTTGCCATCGGAGTACATGGGTTGTTTGGAAAAATTCCGGAGCGCCACATGCAATACAGACCTGTTTTCTGTCTGGTTGATCTTTTCGCCGTTGAACATGGCTTCTACGGCATCCTTCACCTTGCATTCGTCAGCTAATCGCAACAGTAATTGAACCGTTTCATCAGTAATTATGTTTTTGGAATAATCAAAAACGATATCACCGGTTTGCAGGGAGAATTTTTCAAAGCGGTTATGATCGTTTTGAAAAAGGAATCGCAGGTGTTCGTTTTTAATATGCAAATGATGCTGCCATAGTGTTTGCCATACAGGCGTAGTCAGCGGGTTTATGCTTGGAAACATGTTCTTTATTTATAGTAAAAGTAGCGATATTGAATGGCATGTTCAGCCTGGTAGCTTTCAAAAAAAAGAACCCCTTTGCTTTGGACAAAGGGGCTGTTATTTTTAATTGGTGAGTTACTTCACACTGAAGTCGTAAATCTTACCCGACTGGGTATCCCAAATTGCATTGGAGAATACAAACCCATATTCGCCGGCTTCGAGCGGAGTGACTGGTGATACTTCCCACACACCCGGACCAATTTTCTTGGTCTTCAGGGGGATCTTCTGTTTTTCTTTTATTTCAATCTGGTCCTGCAACGCGCTGGTGGTACCAATGATCAGCTCACGCGTCTTTTTAGTGGGTTTCAATTTTACAAGGAAAAAGTTTTTCGGAGTTGAGTTTTTTCCAAACCAGGCATTGTCGTTATTGCTCTTCAGCGTGTCAAAAACAAACTGGAACTTGGGCATGTTGTTTACCTGTGTAGCTGCTTTATTTTCATTCCATACAACGCGGATATCTGCATCTATCAATCCGCTCACCAGGAACTGCGCCGTACGGTCAGTTTTCTTGCTGGCGATATAAGATGGATTCATTTCAACGGTCTCGCTGGCAGATTTAACCAGGAAAATACCGGTAGTTACATTAGAAGTAGCTGTTACTCCGGAGGCAGGTACTGCAGCATTCTTTGACGCATTCCCATTTGGATTACTTACTATCATATTGATAAGATCATCGGGGATCTTATTTTCTTTCAGCTTCATCATGCCGTTTACAGAAACGTCAAATTTCGCAGGTGATGAGTTGATCTTTGCTTTGATAAGATCTGTGCTGAACCCGGACTGGTACAGTTTGATCACGCCGTCATTGTTAAGCGTGTCTGTGTCTTGAGCCTGGATAAAGGAAAAGGATAAGAGGGCTAAAATGATAAGGCAGTTCTTTTTCATATAGTTTTAGTTGATAAGTGGTTGGCCAAAAGTATAATAAAAAGGAGAATAATTCAAGTAGCCGCAACACAGGTTGTATTTCAACTTAGAATGGCCACAGACCTGCCTGCAGGCAGGCAGGGAGCAGAAAGCAAACAGAGGATCACAGAGCTATGTCTCCGAGGCAATCATTAAGATTATTTGAAATTTTCTATCTCCTGTATTGTTCTTATAACCATCTCTTTAGAAATGTCTAAATGCAATACCAACCGTACGCGGTTAGGGGCAATAGCATAGCCGCGTATGTTCTTCTCCCAGAAAGCAGCCACCCAGGCCGGTGCACTAATGGTATCATTCAGCTCAAATATGATGATGTTAGTTTCGACCGGCAGGACAAGTTTTACATAGCTTTTTTTACCGATAGCCGCAGCAATTTGCCGGGCATTCGCGTGATCCTCTTTCAGTCTTTCAATGTTGTTTTGCAAGGCATAAATTCCTGCGGCAGCGAGAAAGCCAGCCTGTCTCATTCCCCCGCCAAACACCTTTCTTACCCGCCTGGCTTTTTTGATAAAATCCTTTTTACCCAACAGGAGGCTCCCGACGGGGCAACCGAGGCTTTTGCTTAGGCACACGGAAATGCTGTCGAATAATTCTCCGTATTGCGTCGGAGTCTCTTTTTTTTCTACCAGGGCATTCCACAATCTTGCGCCGTCCAGGTGAAAGGAGAGATTATTATCCATGCAAACCTGCTTTATCTTTTTTATCTCTGAAAAATCATAGCAGCTTCCGCCTCCGCGGTTAGAGGTATTTTCCAGGGAAACCAACCGGCTGTTGGCCCGGTGCGGGTCATCGGGATTGATCGCCTCTTTTACCTGTTGCGCATTGATCCGGCCCCTGTCACCGTGGAGCAGTTTTACCGATGCACCGGAGTTAAAGGCAATACCGCCGCCCTCATATTGGTACACATGGGAGCTTTCATCACAGATCACCTCATCCCCCTGTTGCGTATGGCATTTGATCGCGATTTGATTGGTCATTGTCCCGGAAGGGCAAAAAAGAGCCGCTTCCATGCCGAACATCCCCGCAGTGAGCGATTCCAATTCATTGATAGCGGGATCTTCCCCAAAAACATCGTCGCCTACCTTTGCTTTCATCATGGCATCCAGCATTCCCGGAGTGGGTCGGGTCATGGTATCTGATCTGAAATCGACTGTCATTTCCTGAGATTTGCACGCAATATAAACAGTTCACACCTCAAATAATGCGGGTGACGAACAGTTATGGTATATTGGCGGCTGGTTTAATAACTTGCCAGCCTAAGAATATGAAGCATCAAATTGCTATACAGCTCCTTTTCATTCTTTGCTCTACTATTTTTCTTGCCGTCGCCATCCTGCTTTTGTCTCTTTACAAGAGGCTATTTTCCGCTATTAAAAATGTATGGATACGCCGGAACCTGGCTACCTTATTGATCGCTATTTCTTTCATGACTGCTTTTCTATCCCTGCTATCGCCCGAGGCTATGACCAAAACCACCACTGGAGGTTTTTGGGGTATTATATTAAAGCAGCTTCTCCAGGGGGGCATTTGTGTTTTCTTTGTTTTTAACAGCGTCTGGCTGATCAGTCGCATACCAGTGGTCAGGAAGCTGTCATTTATCAAACACCATGCTGTGATCATTTTATCAATCATAGTGTCGGCCATTTTAATTTATACCCTGATCAATTATATCGACAATGGAATGAAATTGAGCCAGCTTCATTATGCCTTGATACAAGCCTATTTCTATTCAGTAGTCACCGGGCTGATCTATACAGCGGTTAATTACGTGGAGCTGGACCGGAAGCGGAAATTGAATGAAAAGGAACTGGAAGTCACCAGGCTGATCGCTTTAAAAACAAAGGCCGAACTGGACGCCCTTCATTCGAAGATCAACCCGCATTTTTTATATAATGCATTAAACTCGATAGCCGATCTTTCAATAACAGATGGAAAAAAAGCCCGGAGGATGACGATAGCACTGGCCGATCTTTTCCGTTACAGCATAAATTATAGCGATCATAATTATTCTACGATCAAAGAAGAAATAGAAATGGCTGAAGTATACCTGCAGATCGAGAAAATAAGATTTGAAGATCAATTAAACTATTCTATAAAAGTGACTGAGGATCTCAATCATTATCTTATACCCCGGTTTGTATTACAACCCATTGTTGAAAACGCGGTAAAGCATGGATTGAAAGCTACGGGCCGAATGACCGAAATAAACGTAGAAGTAAAACAGAGTGGCCAGGGACTGGAACTGGTGGTTGCGGATAATGGGCCCGCATTCCCGGAGGAGCTGAGTCCAGGTTATGGCGTCAAAAGTATCTATGATAAACTGGATTTGTTATTTCCCGGGGCTTACGAAGTACATTTCTCCAATCAGCCACGCAAAAACGTTTCCATTTACATTCATAAACTAATGAAAAATGATCCAGGTGTATAAGACTATCGTGATCGATGACGAACCTGCCGCAAGAAGGTTAATGAAAAACCTGTTGCAGGAGCATTCGGATGTTGTCCAGGTCATTGACGAAGCCGGGACGGGAGCCGAAGCCATTCAGAAAATAGAAGCTTTAAAACCCGACCTGGTCTTTCTCGATATTCAAATGCCTGACCTCACAGGGTTCGAGGTAATTGAAAAACTTGGGCATAAACCTAATATCATTTTCACGACTGCCTACGAGCAATATGCGATCAGGGCTTTCGAAACTTTTTCTATCGATTATTTATTGAAACCGATAAAGGAAGAAAGGCTGGAACAAAGTATTCAAAAGCTGAAACAGTTTGGAAAGTCGGACTCTGCCATAAATATTGCCGGCTTGCAACAGATCATCGAACAATTCAAGACCCCGCAAAAAGCAACCGCGCTCCCAATTAAGACCGGCGATCGCATTATTCTACTACGTTATGAGAATATTGCCTATCTCGAGGCCCAGGATAAATATGTTTTTGTGTACACCCAGGATGGCCAAAAGCACCTGACCGACCAGTCTTTGACCAATCTTTCAGAGAAACTGCCCTCCCAGTTTCACCGTATTCATAAATCGTATATTATTAATAAGGACAGGGTGAGGGAGATGCACCGGCATTTCAACAGCCGATACCTCTTTATTATGGAAGACAAGGCTGGCACCCGTTTAACCTCTGGCCGCACCTATCATGACGGCATACGGGAAGAATTCGGCCTGTGATCCCCGCCGGTTTTCCACCTATCACCACTTATTTGCCACTTGTCAGAAAAGCCCCCTAACCTGTAACCGGATTTAGGCGGCTGCGTCACATGAGGGTCATGAAAATCTGCCAATCATCACCAAAAATTACCGTTCAAGGGAAAACAATGTACCTTGCATTGTAAAGTACCTATTTTTGGACTGTAATTATCAAACACTAGTACTAATTAATAAAATAAGCAAAATGAGAAAGATCATAGCCCTGTTGATTGTTGTTTTAACTGCTTTGTCGTTTTCGAGCTATGGACAATCCAGGTCAGGAAAGGTAAACGGTACGGTCATCGACGGGAGTACCAAAATCATTGAATCTGCAACTATCACCCTGCATAGGGTGAAGGATTCATCTGTCGCTAAAATGAGCGTGGCCGACAAAACCGGCAAATTTGTGTTTGAAGGCATAGCCGATGGGAAATATTTTGTTTCCATAAGCGCTGTCGGTCATCAAAAAGGCTATTCTGAGGCCTTTGAGATCACGCCAACTCATTCCAACGTCGTTTTAAAAACCATCGAACTTATCCCGCAGGCAACTTCGCTGGGAGGTGTATCGGTAAGCGCAAAAAAACCGCTGATTGAGCAAAAGCCGGGGAAGACAGTTATTAACGTGGATGCCTCCCCGACTAACGCAGGATTAAATGTTCTCGAATTGCTGGAAAAGTCACCCGGCGTATCGGTAGACAATGATGGCAACATCAGCATAAAAGGCAAGCAGGGTGTATTAATATTAATTGACGGCAAGCAAACTTATATGAGCGGAGCCGATCTGGCTAACCTCCTCAAGAATATGCCAAGCAGCAACCTTGAACAACTCGAGATCATGACGAACCCGCCAGCCAAGTATGATGCATCTGGTAACTCAGGCATCATTAATATTAAAACCAAGAAGAATGTAGTGAGGGGAATGAATGGGAGTGTTTCTCTCGGTTATACACAAGGCATTTATGGCAGAACCAACAA
Organism: Chitinophagaceae bacterium; assembly: GCA_035694045.1. Lineage (GTDB taxonomy): Bacteria > Bacteroidota > Bacteroidia > Chitinophagales > Chitinophagaceae > VBAT01. Next base: position 752 of record DASSFT010000374.1, on the reverse strand, counting down.
TGGTATCAATCTCAATTACCGCAATAGCAAGGTGAATATCTTCGGAGGGTACAATGGTGGTACCTGGGAAGGCTACAACCGGTTGACAATAGGTCGTAATTTCTATAATAGTAGTGGGATATTTAGTGGTTCTTCTGACCAGGTATCAAGACCGCATTTCGAGGGAGTTTATCACAGCATTAAACTGGGCACTGATTATTATTTTTCAAAAAAAGATATAATAGGATTTGTTGTGAATGGCAGCTTTAACAACGGTAACGAAAATCCGGAGAGCAGCACAAACCTGCGCGATGCGGCGGGCAACATTGACACAAAGTTAAAATCCAGAAATGACAATAGAAGAGTGTTCTCGGGCCTTACTTCTAATATTAATTATAAGCACACTTTTGATTCTACGGGAAGAGAAATATCTGCTGATCTTGATTATGCTTCTTATAATAATAAAAACCAGACGGAACTGATTACACAAAGCTTTTATGCAAATGGTACAAAAAAGGCTGAAGATGTAACTCTGCAGGGACGGATCCCATCGATGATCGATATTTATACAGGTAAGATCGACTACATTCATCCATTTAAAAACGGATTAAAACTGGAAGCAGGTGTCAAGGCAAGCTATGTGAAAACAAATAATCAGGTAAATTATATGCGGAGAGATGGTGCGAGCGACTGGATGGCAGACACAAACCGGAGCAACCATTTCGTGTATAGCGAAAATATAAACGCAGCCTATGCCATTTTTTCGAAAACGT
>DASSFT010000373.1:0-2116 GCA_035694045.1 Chitinophagaceae bacterium | reverse complement strand
CCAGGTCGAGCTTCATTTGTATCAACTTGGGACGACGTACACTCCAGTAATTAGGACCTTTCAGCACTTTAATATCTAATATCTTCATAAAAAGAAAAGGGGTTTATTATCTTCCGCAGTGGCGGGAAAGATTGGAAGTTAGTTTTTTTTGTTTATGTGACCAATAGTATTACCGCTGGCGCCTGCCATGTTACAGATAAAAATTTTGACGTTCCTGTATGGTGTGATTGTTCCAATGTTGAACTTTATAACAAATAGTGTTCCTGTTTCCTGATTGCCTTCCTTTACAGTATTTCCGGGGAATTGTATGAGGTAGGGCTTATAACCGCTATGTTCATTTGATGAGTGTCCTCGTTCTGTCCAAATTATTTCCTAATTTCCCTTCCTGTTAATCTAAACCAAACTAAGCACATGAAAAAGCTTTGCGTTGCGATCGCTTTTGTATTTCCCCTGGTATTAGCTGCCCAACCGGAATTTAAAGACACGCCTCCGAAACTCAGGGAGTGGAAAGAAGGCAATCTTTCTGTAACGAAACATTCCATAAAGATCGGCAATGATGTATTGAACTATACCGCTACCACCGGGTATATGAACATCAAGGATGAGAAGGACACATTAAAAGCTAACCTGTTTTTTATAGCTTATACCAAAGATGGTGAAAGTGATCCCTCCAAGCGGCCGATCCTTTTTTCATTTAATGGCGGGCCGGGCTCTTCTTCTGTATGGCTGCACATGGGTGCCCTGGGTCCCAAGATTGTGCTGATGACCGATGAGGGCAATACCTTACCTCCTCCTTACAAATACGTTGACAATCCTAATACCTGGCTCGATAAAGCCGATATCGTTTTTATTGATCCCATGATGACTGGTTTTACACGCCCAGCCGGTAAGGCATTGCAGACTGAATTTACCGGTTATGACAACGATCTGCGTTTTGTCGGCGATTTCATTCGACTGTTCCTGTCAAAATATGGCAGATGGAGCTCGCCCAAGTTCATAGCCGGCGAAAGTTATGGCACTACCCGGGCAGCAGGTCTTTCCGGTTACCTGCAGGATAGGTACAACCTCAACGTAAATGGTATCATTCTCATTTCGGCGATCCTGGACTTTGGAACGGTCAGGACCGATCGGGGTAATGATGTGCCCTTCCCATTGATGTTGCCAACTTTTTCAGCTACGGCATGGTATCATAAGAAATTGGATGCCCGCTATTCCAATCTAAATACTTTATTGCAGGAAGTACAGCAGTTTGCTTCCGGTGAGTATTCAGCCGCCCTGGCGAAAGGAGACAAAATATCAGAGACAGAACGAAATAATATCATCAATAAGTTGCATGACTATACCGGGCTGTCCAAAGAATACCTCGATCAGACCAACCTCCGGTTATATGTCGGCAGGTTCAACAAAGAACTCTTAAGAGATCAAAAGAAAACGGTAGGAAGATTGGATTCCCGTATTATCGGCCAGGATTATGACCAGGCAGGAGACGAATATGACTATGATGCCAGCCTGGACATAGCTATATATGGTTGTTATACTGCGGCCATAAACGACTATATAAAACGTGACCTGAAATACGATAACGAATTGCCTTACGAGATATTAACGGGTCGTGTCGGCCGCTGGGTCAACAGCGAGAACAAATACCTGAATGTAGCCGAAACGCTGCGCGGAGCCATGGTTAAAAATCCTTATTTGAAAGTGTGGATCTGCAACGGTTACTATGATATGGCAACACCTTTTTATGCTACCGACTATGTTATTCATCACATGTTCCTGCCAAAAGACCTGCAAAAGAATATTAGCTTTACATATTATGAAGCCGGGCATATGATGTATATCCAAAAAACATCATTACTGAAAATGAAAAAAGACTATGACCAGTTCATGAATGATGTGCTTTCAAAACCTTTTTGATCGCCGGCCTTCCTTGCATGAAAAAATGATAACATGGGAAAAAACAATCGTCGAAGGTTTTTACAAAGAGCAGGTGCATTCAGCGCTACAGCGTTCTTGTCTTCATTGGCAAAACCGGCCTGGGCGAGAGACCTGGAGGCAGCATTGCGGAATGCGGAAGGGGTGACGGCCGATGAGTTGGCTACTGAAGATGATTTCT
>DASSFT010000372.1:0-3838 GCA_035694045.1 Chitinophagaceae bacterium | reverse complement strand
GCGGGATAAAGGCCTCGCCTGTAACCTGGGTACCGGGTCTTTCTGTGTTTACTATAATGGAACCAAAATAGCAAAGCAATCCCCGGGCATCGGCTACATCCTGGGAGATGAGGGAAGCGGCGCGTACCTGGGAAAAAAGGTCATCCAGTACTATTTGTACAATACATTTGACGAAGAGCTTAAGTATAAGTTTGATCTAAAATACAATACCAGCCCCGTTGAAGTACTTGAAAACGTATACCGCAAACCGCTGGCAAACCGTTATCTTGCTTCTTTTACCTTGTTTTTGTCGGAGAACCGTGGGCACTTCATGATCGAAAACATTATCGAGGACGGGCTGAATGATTTCTTTTTTTACCACTTGTGTAAATATAACGAGGCTTGGAAACTACCCATTAGTTTTGTAGGAAGCGTAGCATTTGGATTTAAGGATGTATTGAAAGAACTTTGCGGCTCTTATCAATTTGAGTTAGGCAAAATATTGAAGAGTCCTATGTCCGGCCTGGCAGAATATCATAGCTAAGACCTTTTATAAATTCTATGGCGTTTAAAAAAATAACAGAGCAAGCCAGCAATTATCGTCACCTGGAAAAAATGCCGATCGGTGAATTACTGGCTAATATCAATAAAGAAGACCAGATAGTTCCCGGTGCGGTGGAAAAAGCCATCCCCCAGATAGAAAAACTCGTTGAAGTGATCAGCGATAAGATGCTGATGGGGGGAAGATTGTTTTATATAGGCGCCGGTACCAGCGGCCGTCTTGGAATAGTTGACGCCAGCGAATGCCCGCCCACCTATGGTGTACCCAAGGGTCTTGTAATCGGGATCATTGCGGGCGGAGAAAAAGCGATAACATCCGCCGTTGAATTTGCTGAAGATGACAAAGAACAGGGTTGGAAGGACCTCAAGGTCTTTAATGTCTCCGATAAGGATGTTGTTGTGGGCATCGCTGCCAGCGGAACGACGCCCTACGTGATCGGCGCTCTTGAGAAATGCCGTGAACAGGGAATAATTACCGGCAGCATTTCCTGTAACCCTGATTCACCCGTTAGTGCTGCTGCAGATTTTCCTATAGAAGTCGTGGTAGGCCCTGAATTTGTAACAGGCAGCACACGCATGAAAAGCGGAACAGCCCAGAAACTCGTCCTGAATATGATATCTACTTCGGCTATGATCCAGTTGGGCAGGGTAGAGGATAATAAAATGGTGAATATGCAACTCACCAATGACAAGCTTGTTGATCGCGGGGTTAATATGCTGATGGAACGGTCGCATATCAAAGACTACGAGGAAGCAAAGAAATTATTGCTGAAATATGGCAGTGTAAAAAAAGCTTCCGAAGCTGCGGTTAAATGATCATCATTTATCTCCATCTCTTTTACTTATTTATCGGCCTTGCACCTGCTCCGCAGCGATCTGAAACTCCGTGAGAATTCTTCAATTCGGTTGCGGCAGATTTGTTGTTCTTCGATTTATCACAGATTCACGGAAAAAAAATGAAATCATCCGTGTATCCGTGGCAATCCAACTACGAAGAAGCAGGAAATAAATTTTGATTCCTGGAATTCTTCATTATATTGCGAGTCAATTCAAAGAGGTGATAAACGCTAACAGTCATAAGTATTTTGCTGTCCCCGCAACCAACGTTGCTATGACTTGTATTATTACCACTACAACAATTATCACAATCCCGTAACGGGATTGTACTGCACTATATCATACCCTGGGCTTTGGCTGATTGATCGGAAACACGATTTCTTATCAGCTTCAACTAATTTTAATCATTTAAATCAGGATACATGCAGGTTCTAAAATTCGGGGGCACATCGGTTGCCAACGCGGAGAATATTGCTAAAGTGGTAACGATCGTAAAAAAGACGATTCAACGGGATAAAACAGTACTGGTTGTTTCGGCGCTGGGCGGGGTCACCGACTTGTTGCTGGAAGCAGCTTCGCTTGCCGCAGAAGGCAAAGAGTCATTCAATGAAAAACTGGCGATCATTGAACAGCGACACCTGGAAGCTGTAAAAGACCTTATCCCACTCGCACAACAGAGCCAGTTGCTGAGCCTGGTGAAAAAAGCCTGCAACGAAATAGAAGACATCTGCAACGGTATCTTCTTACTTGGTGAACTAACACCGCGGTCCAAAGACAGGATAAGTTTTTACGGTGAATGGATATCATCCCAAATCATTGCAGCGAAATTCAAGACAGAAGGAGTGGATAATATTTGGAAGGACGCCCGGGAGCTTATTGTCACCGACTCTAATTTCAGCGCGGCTGAAGTGGATTTTGAGGCAACTAATAAAAAAATAAAGAATTTCTTTTCTTCTCAAATCACCTCCCTGTTTGTACTACCCGGATTTATCGCCAGTGATAAAAACGGGATCACAACCACGCTTGGCAGGGGCGGCTCCGATTATACCGCCGCAATTTTGGCTTCTGCGTTACATGCAGGCAATCTTGAGATATGGACCGATGTTAGTGGCATGATGACGGCTGATCCAAGATTGACAAATAATGCCCGCATCATTCCGCGGATCTCTTACCAGGAGGCGATGGAACTTTCGCATTTCGGCGCCAAAGTTATTTACCCACCTACCATTCAGCCCGTGATGAGCCAGGGGATACCTGTATGGATCAAGAACACCTTTGCACCCGAAGACGAAGGAACGCTGATTGAATCTTCCGCCAGCAAGAACGGTAATATCGTTCGGGGTATCTCGAGTATCAACAATATTGCGCTGATCAGTCTTGAAGGAAGCGGAATGGTCGGCATCCCGGGTTTTTCGAAGCGATTATTTGAAGCGCTAAGCAATGAAAAGATCAATGTCATTCTTATCACGCAAAGTTCTTCGGAGCATTCTATTTGTGTAGGTATTGATGCCTTGCTGGCGGACAGGGCCAAACAGGTGGTGGATGCTGCTTTTGCGAATGAAATCGCCTTGGAAAAAGTAGAAGCCCTGAAGATCGAAGAAGATCTTTCTATCGTCGCGCTTGTAGGGGAGAACATGAAAAGCCATCCCGGCATTAGCGGTCGTATGTTCAGCGCCATGGGAAGAAACGGTATCAACGTTCGTGCAATTGCCCAGGGATCTTCGGAAAAAAACATTTCAGCGGTTATCTCAACAAAAGATGTACGTAAAGCGATCAACGTACTACACGAAGAATTTTTTGAGACAACTTATAAGCAGCTTAACCTTTTTATTGTCGGCACCGGGAATGTAGGAGCCAAACTGATTGGCCAGTTAAAACAGCAGGAAAAATTCCTGCAGGAACAAATGAAGCTGGCTGTGCGGGTCGTCGGCGTCAGCAATAGCCGCAAAATGTTCATTGACGAAGAAGGGATCGACCTGGCGAAATGGAAAGAAAAGCTGGAAGCGTCGTCCCCAGCTGATCTTCAAAAATTCGTCGATGAGATCATCAGCCGAAACCTGCGCAACTCCGTTTTTGTAGATATAACGGCCAGTGATAAAGTAGCTGCAACCTACGAGCAGCTGCTAAGGAAAAGTATTTCGGTGGTTGCCTGTAATAAGATTGCTGCATCATCCGCCTTCAACAACTATAAAAAATTGAGGGATTTGGCCAGGGAATTCAATTCCCATTTCCTCTTCGAAACAAATGTAGGGGCGGGGCTTCCTGTAATTGCCACGTTGAATGACCTGGTAAGGAGTGGTGATAAAGTGCATCGTATGCAGGCGGTACTCAGCGGAACACTCAATTTTGTTTTCAACAACTATGATGGGACGCGCAAATTCGCTGATGTGGTAAAACAGGCCCAGGACGAAGGCTACACAGAACCCGATCCAAGATTGGACCTAAGTGGTACAGATGTGAT
>DASSFT010000371.1:0-4469 GCA_035694045.1 Chitinophagaceae bacterium | reverse complement strand
AGGTAAGTTGAAACATAAAGTCAGGAGGAAAGCTGGCCTTATTTCTTCGAACAGATTCTTTCAGGCGTTTGGTTTGAACGTTGTACAGATCTGCAAGATCATTATCCAGCATTATCTTTTGTCCACGCACAAGATAAATTTTGCTCACAACGAGAGTTTCAGGAATAATGAGTGATTTGTTTTTAACAGTCATGATTAAATTTCCCTGGACTTAAACTAATAAAAAGGAAGTCGCTTACGCTGTCCATCTAACGATGAATTCGGCTTTTTTCACCAGTATTCAAGAGGATTGAAGCAGGGTCTTTTGGCCTTTTGGCCAATGCTAAGATGTTTGAGGATAGAATGAAACATCCATCCAGAGTTTAAAAAAAATAAAGAGCGCTATATGTTTACTTCAGAATCCCTTACCGTTCAGCCATTGCAATGAATATTCAGCCACTTCTGTCCATCCATGATCAAGCGCCAGCGAATGGCCCCTGTTCTCAAAAGTTTTTAACTCGGTGATGGCCGGTGATTTCCTGTATTGCTTCCAGGCTGCTTTGCTCAATACGGGCGGAACAATATGATCTTTTTCTCCTGCCGTGATCAGCAACGGGCCCCTTGTTGCATTTTTTGTGTTCACCTTGTTTTCTGCACTGGGATTCAGCGTGGCAAAAGCCACCTGGAAAAGTGGACGGGCCGGTGAAGGAACGGTATATTGATCAAATAAAATTTTGGACTCTTCTACTGGTATCGCATTAGTGAATGCATAGCGGAATTGTTTTTGTGTCAACGAAACCGATTTGGTCAGGTTAAAAGGATTACCCAGAACCGGAAATGATGCTTTTAATGCTGAAAAGGGCAGTTGCCATACTCCTTTGATCGGCGCGGGGTCTATGGCAATACCCGCAGCCGCAATTCCTCTTCCCAACAAGATCTGCACCATCAGTCCTCCAAATGAATGCCCGATCAGAATAGGTGGAGCAGAGAGAGAAGAAATAAATTTAGCATACCCATCGGCAACCTGCTTAATACTGTGATTAGCTATCGCATTTTTGTTTTTTCTCGATTCTTCAACTGTGGAACCGTCACCCGGCCAGTCAGGATTATGTGCTTCATAACCATGTTGAGAAAAAAATTGCATCCATGGCTTCCAGGTTGATGAATGCATCCATAGACCATGAATAAACACAACGGGGTTCTTTGCCATACAGAGCGGTTTGATTGAAATAGAGAAGAGAATAATAGCAATGTAATTTATGCAAGTCCGCCTGTCGGGCAATGTTATTTTTGAAGTTGGAAAATTTCTTCCATGGGCAGTTGATCTACAAAACATCTGTGCCTTGTCTTAGTTTTGACCTGTATGCAACGAAATGCCCATCAGCATGGTCAGCTGCGAAAAAATCGCATGCGCCCGTTTATATGGATTCTTATCACAGGTCTTTTATTTGCCGGTTGCAAAAAGAAATATGCTGGTGATGAATCCGTTCTTCACGGTACCTGGGTGAAAGGCGCCAACTTTGGTGATACGTTATGGTTTATGACCAGGAATAACAAGCAGATTATGCGCCACGCTATGTCCTTCAACCCAGGTATGCCTGTATATGAAGAGAGTGAATACCGCTATGAAGATGGAAGACTGAGTGTAAAACTCTATGCTCCGTATTCGCAGGATTATGTACCTATCACAAGTTTTCAATGGACTAATATGGCAACTGAATTCAGTATCCGCGGTATTGAGATATATTCTTTTATGTCTGCTAGCGGTACGGTGTTTACTTATCACAAAATAAACTGACGTCATCATCTACGTAGCATCTCTTTTTGCCCACAGAGAGCCACAAAGTTTTTTTCTCAATGGTCATGGCGGCAAAACAAAGAAAGATGTTCGTTCTATTCAAAAGTTACATCAGCTATGAGAGCCACAGAGTTTTTCTCTGTGATCCTCTGTGTCTTCTACCGCTACGGTGTTTACCTATCACAAAATAAACTGACGTCATCTACGTAGCGTCGCATTTTGCCCACAGAGAGCCACAGAGTTTTTTTCTCAATGGTCATGGCGGCAAAACAAAGAAAGATGTTCGTTCTATTTCAAAAGTTACATCAGCTACGAGAGCCACAGAGTTTTTCTCTGTGGTCCTCTGTGTCTTCTCCGTGGCTCTCTGTGGCCTTCATTACCTATAACCACTGGCTTGCAATTCAAACAACCGGGAATAACGGTTACCTGCAGCTAATAGTTCATCATGCGTTCCCAATTCCGTTACCCGCCCCTCATCAATCACCGCGATCCGGTCGGCAATGCGTACCGTGGAAAAGCGGTGCGAGATCACGATACCGATGCGACCCTTGAGGTTGGCTGTTAGTTCGGCAAAGATCGCTGCTTCAGCCTCGGGATCCAATGATGATGTTGGTTCATCGAGAATCCATATGTCCGCGTTGCGGTACATGATACGGGCAAGTGCTAATCGCTGCCATTCTCCACCCGAAAGATCATGACCGCCCTCAAATAATCTTCCGACTTTTGAATCGAGACCCTTCGGCATCCTGCTTACCAGCCATTCGCTGCGACTATCCTGCAAGGCTTTGATCACCTTGCTATCGTCTGAAACGCCATTCGGTCTTCCCATTAATACATTTTCTCTTACTGTCAGTTCATAGGTTGCATAATCCTGGAACAGGACCCCAATCCTGTTGCGCAAATGATCTGGATCCATATCTTTTACATCGATACCACTAACCCTGATCGCACCCTGTTGAACATCATAAAAACGAAGTAACAATTTGATGAGTGTCGATTTGCCGGCGCCATTTTCCCCAACCAATGCAATGAGTTCCCCCGGGCGTATTTTCAAACTGAGATCGTTGACAGAAGGTTCCATGCCACCCGGGTAAGTAAAACTGATATGATCGAATTCAATCCCTTCAATCGGTCCATCTGGAATTGTGACCGGTTTTGCAGGAACCGGAACCAGGTGACTGATCGATAAAAATGAAAAATAATCTTCCAGGAAAGTCGTATGCTGATCGACGGCAACGAAAGTACTTGAGATCTGTCCAAGAGTACCCGATACCGATGTAAAGGCTCCGATCACCAATACTACTGCACCAGGATTTATTGATTTGTCAATTATTCCTTTGTAAGCAACGAACACATAGGCCAATGCCAGGATTGTTCCCGTAATCAAGCCACTTGCAACAGACATCCGGCTGCCCATGCGATTCATTATCTGGCGTTGCCTGAAAAGATCATCGGATAACTTCTTATGTCTTCCGAGAAGATAATCTGCCAGCACATAGGCTCGTACTTCCTTTGTGTTCTTTGGTTGCACCAACAAGTCACCAAGATATTGCCGTTCTCTTTCTTCAGGAGTTTCCTTGTAGTAATAACGATAGAGTTTTGTTGTCACCCTGCTTTCCAATACCAATGTAAGCACGGAAGCGCCGAGGGCGAGGACCACCAATATGTAGTGCAGGCTTGCCAGTAAACCTGACATCAATACGATCGTTACAATATTGCCTGACAAACCGAGTATTGACCAGGTAAGATCGCCGGGTCGCCAGTTAACGTCCCGTTTGGCACGGGCCAACCTGTCATGCCAGTCGGAATTATCGAAATGTCCCAGGTCAACTTTCGAAGCCTTGGTCAACAAACGTCTTTCAGCTTCCAATTCGACCCTCCGTACATATAAGTTCCTGCCATAGCCCATGTACGAACCGACAGTTCTTTGTACAATGAATGTAATCCAGAGGCCAATGACGATCGGTAAAACATCTTCAAACGTCAGGGTTTTCACCTTAGCTTCGGCAATTTTGTTTACCAGCATAGCACCCAGGTAAACAGAGACCGGGGGCATGATTGCATTGAACATGCCCAGGAGCGAAAAACGGATAAGTAATTTGGGGGAAGCCGCCCATGCAAGCGACATGGCAAGTCGCAGGTTTTTTTTAACTCTACGAAGCCGGTTTGTCCTGGGAGGCTGTCTTTCTTCCATTCATACAAGTTACGAAACCGGGGGAAATAGTTTTTCCGAACTAGTATGAGTAGCGTCTTATTTTGGTTTCACGCAATCCCGCCAAATGGCGGGACAACGACGCGACGAGAAAAGCCGTCAATATCCTCTTGAAGCCGGGCATCCCGATCTTTTTTGTTTTTTTCCGGAAGGAAGCCCTGCTATTTCCTTGTATTGATCAAATACCAGGCGAACAGTGTAGGTTATGGCAATGTAGTAATACGCATCTTTCTGTTTTGGATTGCCGCGGATGTAGCCGGCAGGTGGATATGTACCTCCATTCGCTCCCTTCTCATCGCCGCGCCAGGCAAGATCGACCGCTACCGGGCCCCTGGCTGCAAGCAATGCCGACTGGTCAACATAATTAGTGCTTACATCATCAAGGAAGTCGGTAAAAGTTTTGCGGTAACCGATCTCAAGCCCCACACGCATGTCTTCATTTAAAGAATACTCTGCACCTATCCCAAACGGGATGCTGAA
>DASSFT010000370.1:0-3143 GCA_035694045.1 Chitinophagaceae bacterium | reverse complement strand
TCTTTCTTCGCTCGGTGATGTAAAAAAAGCGATTGACCTGTATTTTCTTGCGGGCGTCAACCATATTTTTTATCATGGTACGGCTTATTCGCCCAAAGATGCTCCCTGGCCCGGATGGTTATTTTATGCGGCCGTCCATTTTCAACCCACCAATCCCCAATGGAAAGATTTTCACGTATTGAATGAATACATCACCAGGGTCCAGTCTTTTCTGCAAAACAGTAAATCCAATAATGATATACTCCTTTATTATCCCATAGCTGACCGCTACTCCCAACCGGGCGTATCCATGGGCCCGCTGCTTCAGCATTTTGATGGGATGGAAAGGAATTTCGAAAAAACCGATTTTGAACATATATCAAGATGGTTATTGGATAACGGCTATAGCTTTGATTTCTTTTCCGACAGGCAATTGCAATCATTTTCTGTACAAAATGAACGTGTACTGACAGGAGGCAATCGATATCGCACCATATTATTACCCGGAAATAAGCTCATACCCGAAGCTTCGTTTCAAAAATTGGTTGCCCTGGCCAGGGATGGTGCGACAATTCTTGTTTATAATGAACTGCCAGATGATGTACCGGGACTTGCTCTACATGATAAGAGGCGTGAATTATTGACGAAGGCCATTGATCAACTGCATTTAAAGCGGTATAGTGATTCGGCGCAAGGAGCTGAAGTAGGAAAGGGAGCGTTTTATATAAGCCTTGACCTCCGGGGCCTGTTGATGCTCGGGTCGGCGCGGCATAGTGACGCAAACACCGGTTTATCGATTCTGCATAGGGTAAATAATGATGGACAGGTTTATTTCGTCAATAATCGCAGCGATAAAGCTATTGATCAGTGGGTAAAATTTCAAGGAACGGGTAAAGTTCCCGCTGCCTTGTTTGACCCCATGACCGGGCACTATGGCATGGCGAAGTCCAGGTACGACAATCAAGGCAATCTCGATATCTGGCTCCAGTTACAACCCTATGAATCGATCATTATTCAGACATTCGTCAAACCTGCAAAAGCGAAACCTTATGCATATGTAACGACGACGGGCAATCCCATTCCGGTGAACGGCCCCTGGAGAATCCTCTTCCTCGATGGCGGACCATCACTGCCGGATCAATACATGTTTGATCCTCTCAGATCCTGGGATGAATTGAGGGACGAAAAAGCAAAAAATTTTTCCGGTACAGCAAGATATTATTGTGAATTTGAAACTGCGAAAGAAAGCATGACCGATTACCTGTTAGACCTCGGAATAGTTCATGAAACCGCCGAGGTATTCGTAAATGGAAAAAAAATCGCGACATTGATCGGTCCGACATTCCAATGTGTTATCCCGGCTTCTGCCCTGCAGCCAACAAACAAACTGGAAATTATTGTTGCCAACCTCATGGCAAATCGTATCGCTTACATGGACAGGAACAATATTCCCTGGAAAATATTTTACAATACCAATATGCCGGCCAGGAAAAGAGAAAATATAAAGAATGGTTTGTTTAACGCATCTGATTGGAAACCTCTTCCCTCAGGTTTATTGGGACCTGTGACCTTAACACCCGCCAGGATCGAATGAGATTAATTTGTTCATTTATCATCACTGTTTGCCTGCTTGACAATATCAATGCACAGGATGCATCTGTGTCCAAGCCACTGTTTGATGATCCTGTTTATCACGGCGCCGCCGACCCGGTAGTCGTTTACAACAAGCAAAAGAAAGTATGGTGGATGTTCTATACCAATCGCCGCGCCACGTTAACGGATAGCACCGGTGTGAAATGGGTGCATGGCACGCGGATTGGTATCGCCGAATCAAAAGACGGGAAGACCTGGAAATACAAAGACACGGCAAATATCAACTACAGGCCCGATAGCGGCTATACTTTTTGGGCGCCAGAGATTGTTGAACATAAAGGGACATTTCACATGTATCTTACCTATGTCCCTGGTGTATTTGAAAACTGGAACCATCCCAGGAATATCATTCATCTTACGAGCAGCGACCTGCTCAACTGGCGATACGAATCGACGCTTCAACTGGCAAATGATAAGGTGATCGATGCCGCGGTTTTTCCTTTGCCCGGCGGAGGATGGCGGCTTTGGTACAATAACGAAAAAGATGGAAAATCGATCTGGTATGCAGACAGTAAAGATCTCTATCACTGGGAGGACAAAGGCAAGGCCATCGCTGCCAGAGGCGAAGGGCCAAAAGTATTTTCCTGGCAGGGGAAATATTTTATGATCGTGGATGCATGGAAAGGCATGGAGATTTATTCATCAAACGATCTGTTAAATTGGACAAAGCAAGCAAACAGGATACTGGAAGAACCCGGCAAAGGCAAAGATGACCAGGCAATTGGTGGGCATTGTGATGTGCTCGTTCATAAGAATAAGGCCTATGTTTTTTATTTTAGTCATCCCGGCCGGAGAAAAGATAAACCGGCCAGCAAAAATTCTTTTGAGGATAAACGAAGTGTCATACAACTAGCCGAGTTAACTTTCAATAACGGTAAGATAAATTGCGACCGCGACAATCCCGTTACTATTAACCTGAAAACAAAGTAAACTCATGCGTACAATTTCGACAATTGTTCTACTGCTGGCAGCCCTGCTTTGTTTTTCACAACAAAAGCAAATACAATATTTATCCGGCACCGATGCAAGTCATACCGCGGCCTGGGATTTTTATTGCACCGGTGGCCGCAATAGTGGTGTATGGACCCGGATACAGGTCCCTTCCTGCTGGGAACAACAAGGGTTTGGCAACTATAATTACGGTCGCGATTATAAAACAAATGGAAAGAACAGCCGCTTCTATGATGAAAAAGGAATGTACCGGTACCAGTTTAAAGTTCCTGCCTCCTGGAAAAATAAAGTGGTCAATATCGTGTTTGAAGGCAGCATGACAGATACGGAAGTAAAGATCAACGGCAAATCCGCCGGTCCCATTCACCAGGGAGCCTTTTACCAGTTTAAATATGAAATCTCAGCACTGTTATACTTTGACAAACCCAATACACTGGAAGTTACCGTGAGTAAGATGAGCGCCGATGCCAGTGTGAACAATGCGGAGCGGCTGGCAGACTACTGGGTTTTCGGCGGCATATTCAGACCGGTGTATCTGGAATGCATGCCTCAACAATATA
>DASSFT010000369.1:0-2929 GCA_035694045.1 Chitinophagaceae bacterium | reverse complement strand
GCCAGGGCAGACTCCGTTGTTAATAGGTGCCTTCGTTTTCCTGGGATTGTATATTTTCCTTGCGGTGAGAAAATATAAATATGATGATTTGTAGTTAATAACCTCAGGGAATTTCAAGACGATAAGTAAAATATCTCATGCCATAGATCGGGTCGATCTCCTTATACAGTTTGAAGCCTATACTTTCATAAATATGTATGGCATCATTCATTTTTTCTGAAGTGTGAAGACCCACTATTTTTTCATTTGTTTCGCGGGCATAGTCAACACACATTTGTGTCAATCGCCTTGCAATGCCTTTGCCGCGATAAGCTGGATCAACACCCACCATTCGCACATAGCACCAATCGGCGGGATAAATATGCGTGGGATTATTGCTCGGAACCAGGTAAGCCATCCCGGCCAATTTATCGTTCGTCTCGCATACAAATATCTTTGAATTGTTTACCAACTGGTCCCACATTTTGTCTTCGTAAAGAAACCTGTGCATAGTAGCCCAGTCGGCAGGTGAGAGGATTTGGGAGAACTGGCTATAGGAAAGGATGCCGAGCTGTTGAAGTGAATTTTTTTCGGCCGGTAAGCCTTCCCTGAAAATAAGCTGACTATCCATACTGTCTTTCAAAAATAAATAATCAACCGATCAACTGCCAAACAGAATTACCGAACCGGCTCGCAACAAAACCCCCCGATTGAAATCGGGGGGAACAACTAAAAAACACAAGCCATTAAATCTTGTGGCTTCATTGGAACGAATGAGGGTTCCGAATTACTGATATAAACCCTATGGGTATGCTGTCAAGGCTAGTCAGGTTTTTTGCCGTCTAAAAATGTATTGATTGTGCTGATCTCGGTTTTGTCATCAGCGCCTTTTTTGACCTCGTAATTGCTGTAGAAATTTTCGATGTGGGAGTTGCTGTTGTACAATTCCATGTTGCGGCGGATATAAGCCGGCACGTTTTCAAACTCATTATTCGGGTCTGCACCGCTAACATTAAATGACAAGTTGCGCAACTTGTGCAGTCGTTCGGTCGCCCTACGTTTTTGCTCTTCCGCTTCGTCTTGCAGCGCAAGATCCTCAGCGTCGGTGGTCAAAGGTGGTTGAGCCTGATGGGCCAACGGCATATCCGCCGCAGGAATGTTATCCCTTTCAACCAGCTGCATTTGCAGATCGAGAAGCTCTTGCTCCTCTTCATCCGCGGCAAAACTGGGCGGGACCCGTTCTTCATCAGAGTTTTTTGAAGTATTAACTTCTAGTTTTGACTCTGCATAGATATTGGATGGTCTGGCCAGATAGCCTCCCGAAGCTGCAGGCAACGGGGGAGTACTATGTTTAGTGATTTCTTCCTTCTTTGTTTTTGGGGATACTGGCTCTGCACTATTCTCTTTCTTGCTTATCGAAGAGGATATAGATTGTGACCCGGTTGATACCTGCCTGTCGGCAGACAAAGCGGGATGGTTGTGCGAATCTATATCTTGATCCTTTTCCGTAATGAACATTTTACTACCAGTATTTACCCCATCCTCATTGGTATTTTTACCAGGGGTTTTTTCGTCTTCGTTCAACCGGAGCAATATTACTGGTTCTTCATCCTTGATATGATCTGTTTCGATAATATCATTCATACCGGGCATGGGAATCTCATCTGTAAAATCTTCGACCAGGCGCGGAGCGAGACGATCAAGAGCCACTGTTTTCTCAGTCTTCTCTTCCTTATTGATGACCGGCAATAAGGATGAATAGGCAATCTCCGGTTTTTTATCTCCTCTATTCATCTGCACAACTTTGGATAAGGATGAGATGATATCCGGCTTCACTCCTTCCGTCTCCAAAGGAGAAGCGCTGGCTTTTGCATTTTTATTATCTTTCTTTTCTTCCTCAGGTTGTCCCAACACCATAATGATCTTTTCTTCTTTCTTCGGCTCTGGTTTTTTGGGTTCTTTCCTGGTAAAAGGATCCTTATGCTCAAAACCTGTAGCGATAAGTGTAATACCCAATTTATCTCCGAGGGTGTTGTCATAACCCAGGCCCAGTATGACATCGGTGCCTTCTCCCGCCTGCGTGAGCAAATGTGTTTGTATTATTTCCACTTCATCCATGGTGAATTCTGTTTCACCTTCAGCAGAATTAATATTTATCAGTATCCATTTGGCGCCGCGGATATCGCTGTCATTCAACAAGGGTGAATTCAACGCTTCTTCGATCGCTCTATGCGCTCGGTTTTCGCCGGATGTAGCAGCACTTCCCAGTATAGCTACACCACCGTTTTTCATTACAGTACATACATCGGCAAAATCCACATTGATCTGGCCGGTGCTACTGATCACGTCGGTGATACATTTTGCAGCAGTTGCCAGCACATTATCAGCTCTTTCAAATGCTTCCCTCATTTTCAGGTTTCCAAACTGGTGACGCAGTTTATCATTGCTTATTACCAGCAATGTATCTACATATTGTTTCAACGTCTTTATGCCCTCTTCCGCCTGTAGCTGACGCTTCTTTCCTTCGTACGCAAAAGGTAGGGTGACAATTCCTACGGTAAGTATCCCGAGATCCTTGCAGATCTTGGCGATGATAGGCGCACCGCCGGTCCCTGTACCACCACCCATGCCTGCCGTGATAAAAGCCATTTTGGTATTGACTTCCAAAATACTTTTGATCTCTTCGAGCGACTCTTCAGTGGCCTGCCTGCCAATATCAGGATTGGCACCAGCTCCCAACCCCTGTGTCAGGTTCGGGCCAAGCTGAATCCGGTTAGGGATCTTACTGCATGCGAGTGCTTGCGCATCGGTATTGCAGGTAATAAAATTTACGCCTTCGATGGTCTGGCTGTACATGTGATTGACTGCATTGCTGCCACCACCACCCACACCAATCACTTTGATAATAGATGATTTTTCTTTCGGCAGATCAAAATGTATCATAGATACT
>DASSFT010000368.1:0-5018 GCA_035694045.1 Chitinophagaceae bacterium | reverse complement strand
AAAAACGGACTTTGACATTTGCCTTTTCCGGGTAAATGTTTGATAAAGTGCCCTTGTCTTTATAACGGATCTTTGTAGTCACTTCCATGCCTGGCGTTATCAGATCATACTTGATCATGTTTAGCTTCGCTACCGTCATTTCATCCTGTTCCAGGTCTTCCTCATCACCGAGTACAACTGTATTATTGTCGGGATCGATTTTAGTCACAAACACGGGTTTGCCCAATGCAATGTCCAATCCCTTGCGCTGACCGACAGTATAGAATGGATAACCTTTGTGCTGGCCAAGGATGTTTCCATGTTTATCGACGAAATTTCCGCCATTGACTTTTTCTTCAAGTCCTTCCACTCTTCTTTTCAGGAAGCCACGATAATCATTATCAGGAACAAAACAGATTTCATAGCTCTCACTTTTCTTTGCCAGCTCAGGATACCCAAAATCATGAGCCATTTGTCTTATCTCTGTTTTCCGGTAAGGGCCAAGCGGCAATAAAGTGCGGCTTAACAGGTCCTGCTGCAGTCCCCATAACACATAGCTCTGATCTTTTGTGTCATCAATAGCCTTGCTTACCACGAAACGTCCATTATCATGTTGCCTGATCTTCGCATAATGTCCGGTAGCAATAAATTCACATCCCAGTGCATCAGCTCTTTTTAATAAGGCTCTCCATTTTATATGAGTATTGCAGAGTACACAGGGATTTGGTGTCCTGCCTGCCAGGTATTCCTCTACAAAATTTTCGATAACGAAATCCCCGAACTCATCACGTATATCGAGGATATAATGAGCAAAGCCATGCTCTACGGCCGCCTGTCTTGCATCGTTGAATGAGTCCAGGTTACAGCAGCCCGTTTCTTTTTTACTTCCGCCGCTGGCCGCATAGTCCCAGGTTTTCATAGTGATGCCAACAACCTCATATCCTTGGTTATGAAGCATTAATGCGGTCACCGTACTGTCGATACCGCCACTCATGGCCACCAGAACTTTCCCTTTTTTGCTCATAAAAAATGCAAGCCGCAAATATACGAAAGCTTGTCCTAACGGCTACCGATAAACCCATACAGGTAGGGCAACTTCCGATAGCCGCCGGACACAAAAATTTGGCGACCTTCCCATGGTGACGACGACAATTTTATTAGACTGGAGCAGGTTCCAGGGTAACCTAACTACCACAAATCTTATTCCGGCAGTTTCAATTTACTATTTGGGTTCAACCATGGTTTTAACTGCTTATAAGGAATGATTGAAAATTCCGGGTTATCACAAGCACGGGCAGCACGACCAAAGATTGCTCCCAGGTATAACCCTTTCTCCGTAAAATGCCAGCTGGGGAAATCCCATACATCCTCCCGGTTATAATCACATCCATCATCTTCTGTCGCTTTCATTTCAGAGGGGTAAATTTTTTTAAGCAATTTCACAACGGCGGGAGCAAATACATTACTGCGGTACGTGTACCAGGTATCTGAATATTCTGTTGGTGGTTTGGCTTTAGAAAACCATATCACCTCATCCAGTTTCAACAGGTTCCCGCTAACACCATCAAAGCTCAAACCTTCAGATCCAAAATCGGGATGAGCTCCTCCGCAATCGTAGCTGGTGAAAATTTCTATGCTGAGAATGTTTTTATGGGCAAAAACGCTTGGTATTTCCAAATGATACTCGTGATCCGGTTCAGACATGCATGCCAGGTAATCATTGCTTTCCAGTAGATGTTTTTCCAACAACACATCATTCATTTTTTTGATGGCCTGGGGACTGTACCCGCTTTTAACCCTGGGCAATTCTATATCAGAATATTTCTCTTTATACCATTCAAAATCTGCTGTACCCAGTTTTGAATCGTGGGTCTTTGTAAAACTAAAGCTCGCTGTTTTGACATAGTCGTACGGCGATTCTTTTTTTAATTTCTGTATCCCGGGCAAATAAGCATACGGATTGTTATATTTCTCAACCGTTGTTTGTGTTAAAGACACCGGCAGGTTTTTCTTCCCATTGTGCCAATTACCCGAATAACCGGTCGCTGATTTTTTCAATTCAAACCATTCGACGGGATCATCTTCTCCGCGTTCGGTGAAAGCTACCCGGATATTTCCTTTGTCATCAATACTACCCTCCAGGTTGATATCTTTTCTTTGGTTGAGGTAAAAATAGCGGGCGTTATAGCTGGTGTCATAAGGACTCAGCTCCATAATGATCGGGTACTTATCGATCTTGCCGGTTAATAAGATTGGCTGATCCTGACCGTAAATGAACTGTGCAAACTCTACTACAAGACAAAAAAGAAAGAACCGCTTCATTCCTGATTTTTAATTTAAAATACGATAGGGGTCAATTTAGGAAATAAAACTTTCGCTATTCCGCATTGTGCGGAGTGTCGCAACGAAAGCCTGAATGTTTTTGAATCCGTTGCGCCGTGCCCGCGTGCCGTCGCCAAAGGCTCTGGCCGCCGGAGACCGCCAAGGCTTTGGCAGACGCGGTCGTCGCGTCGTTGCGTGAAATAAACTTTAGCCTCGACTGCTACCTAAAATATCGCTTTTTCCTCATATTCCTAATACCCCTTATCTTCCCGAATAATTTTAACTGCTGTATATGAAAAGATATTTTCTTGCCTGTTGCCTCTTGCTCATTGTTAATTTACTCCCCGCCCAGGACCTGAAATATTATCTACCCGATTCGGTCACTTATAACCCCGCTATTCCCAAACCCAGGGATTTCATCTATCATGAAGTAGGAGAATGGCATGTCACCCACGACCGCCTGGTAAATTATATGAAAGCTCTTGCTGCTGCTGCCCCGGACAGGATCAAGCTGGAGACAATGGGCTTTACGTATGAAAGCCGTCCCCAGTTGCTGCTGATCATCACCTCTCCAAAAAACCACCAGCGCCTGGAAGAAATAAGACAACAGCATATACAATTGACCGACCCTGGCAAATCAGGGTCATTGAATATTGATAACATGCCGATCGTTGTTTACATCGGCCACTCTATACATGGTAATGAGTCCAGCGGCGCGAATGCTTCCCTGTTAAGCGCTTACTACCTCGCCGCTGCACAAGGAAAGCAGATCGACGATTTACTTGATAATGTAGTGATACTTTTTGATCCTTCGTTTAACCCGGATGGGTTGCAGCGGTTTTCGACCTGGGCCAACCAACATAAAAGCAAGAACCTGGTCAGCGACCCAAACTCAAGGGAATTTAATGAAGTGTGGCCGGGCGGACGATTCAACCATTATTGGTTCGATCTTAACCGTGATTGGCTCCCCGCCGTGCATGTAGAAAGCCAGAACCGACTGGCCTGGTTTCATAGATGGAGACCCAATATCCTGACCGACCATCATGAGCAGGGAAGTAATGCCACCTTCTTTTTTCAACCTGGTGTTGCTTCAAGGGTAAATCCATTGACGCCTGACAGGAACCAGGAACTAACCGCCAGGCTGGCGAAATTTCATGCGGCTTTCCTGGACCGTATCGGTTCGTTATATTTCACTAAAGAGAATTACGATGATTTTTATTATGGCAAAGGCTCGACCTATCCCGACATAAACGGGGCCATCGGGATTTTGTTTGAGCAGGCTTCTTCCCGCGGTCATTTGCAACAAACGGCCAATGGCTTGCTGAGTTTTCCTTTTACTATCAAGAACCAGTTTACCACCACTCTTTCAACATTGGAAGGCGCGAAGGCACTGCGCAAAGATTTTTTGCAATGGCAAAGAGATTTTTATAAGAACTCAATGACAGAGGCTGCTGCAGATCCTGTGAAAGCCTATATTTTCGGAAATAACGGCGATGAAAAGACGATCTATGAATTTGCTACTATGCTGGGACGTCACCGGATCGATGTTTATTCATTCAAAAACGAGATCAATGTTTCCGGCAACAGTTATGACCCGCATGAATCCTATATCGTCCCACTGAACCAGCCTCAGTACAAGGTGATTAAGGCGATATTTTCGAGAACCCTTAATTATAAGGACAGCCTGTTTTATGATATCACGGCCTGGACCATGCCACTTGCGTTCGGGATCAATAGTGATGAAATGAATGCCGCCCAGTTGAACCAGGCTGCACCAGGGAACCCAGTCGTTGACAATATGCCCCCTGGTACCGTTATCACAAAATCAGGATACGGGTATTTAATGGACTGGCGCGGGTTCAATGCACCAGCTGCACTGTACGAACTATTGGACAATGGGATAAATGTAAAGGTCGCAACGAGCAAATTTGATATGATGGTGGGAGGGCAGCCCCTTAAGTTCAATTATGGGACGATCCTAATCCCCCTGCAACTGCAGGCAGCCGGCAACGACAAAATACTTTCAGTGCTACAAAAGGTGGCGACCAAATACCTGGTAAACATTTATAGCCTGGAAGGAGGTAACGCGCTCAACGGCATCGACGCGGGCAGCAGCAGGTTTGCTGCTATTACCAAACCCGCTATCGCCATGTTGGTCGGCCAGGGCGTAAATGCCACGGATGCCGGCGAAGCCTGGTATCTGCTGGATCAAAGAATGAATATCCCCGCAACGCACCTCGAGATACCGGTTTTCAATCGAATTGAGCTGAACAGGTATAACACGATAATAATGGTTGGGGGAACTTACACTGACCTGAACAAGGAAAAGCTGAAGAACTGGGTTCAAAGCGGAGGTACGCTGGTCCTGACTGAGGAAGCTATAAACTGGGCTGCACAAAACGGCATTAGTGAAGTAAAGTTTAAAAGGGCAAAGTCCCCCGCCGACAGTATGCAGCGATTGTCTTATGTAGACCGCGAGCAGGTTGACGGTGCCCAACAGGTCTACGGAGCCATCTTTGGAGCCGAGATAGACAACACCCATCCGCTGGCCTATGGTTATACTCAGAAAACGGTCAGCCTGTTTAAGGCAAACAGGGTGTTTATGGAGAAAAGCAAAAACCCATACGCCACTCCTTTTTATTATGGCAGCAATCCTCTTCAGAGCGGATGGGTAAGCCGGGAGAATAAGGAAGCGATTAAAAATTCGGCAGCCGTTA
>DASSFT010000367.1:0-3042 GCA_035694045.1 Chitinophagaceae bacterium | reverse complement strand
ATCGTAGGCATCATAAATAGCGCGGCCAGCAACAGCGAACATAGAGGAAAGGCATAGGGTATTTTGATCAGCTTAGCCGAACGAAATAACAGCAGCCCTGCAAAAAACGGAAATAACATACGGGTCGAAGCAATCCAGATCGTGTCGTATCCCCAGCCTGTGCCAACATCGCCGCGCCAAAGCGCAACATACGTAAGAAGTCCTGCAGCGATAATAACAAAGATCCACAGGGCCGTCTTGCTCATCCTACGCCCAAAAAGTGCATAAAGCAAATTGCCGATATATTCCTGCAACAGCGACCAGCAGGGACCATCGAGCGGATGTGTTTCTCCCCAGCCCCGGATATCGGGAGCTGGTAATAGAAGAAATCCCAACAGCGTGGCGCCAATTATTTTTAACGGGGTGCTTGATTGCGTATAAGGATCGAACAGGAAGCACACCAGGCCTATCAATACACCCAGGATCACGAGGGGATGAAGACGTATCAGCCTTATCCTGAAAAAATCTTTGATGCTCATGCGTCCCCAGCGATCATCGTAGGCATAACCAACGACAAAACCTGATAACAGGAAGAAAAAATCGACCGCAAGGTAACCATGGTGTATAGGGTTATCGGCGGAGACAGGATAAACTCCTTCGAACAAATGAAAAATGACGACTAAAATAGCTGCTACGCCGCGCAGACCATCCAATATAAGGTAGTGCGGCTTGGTGGTGGTTTGACCCTGAATCATGAATAGTTGGTGATTGTAGTTAGGCCTTGAAAATAAAACAAAACTGCCTTCCACAATCAGGAAGGCAGTTTATTGTTCTGGGTTATGGGGTCAGTGTGCAATGGGAAAGGCGATGGCAATACTGCTTATAATAATGGCCAGGTCAATAAAGAGGCTCAGGAACAAAACGGGTATGGTAATCTTCGTGGGCATGGCTGCCAGGTTAGAGACCAGGCACATGGCCATGGCACCGATGGCAAAAGGCCAAAAGAACATCGGATTGCCGGCAAGCATCACAGCCAGTAATGTTAATGGTGTGACCACGCATCCATGACCAGCCACCCCAATCGCGAGCCATAAAAAGCGATTTTCTTCCTGGTCATTGCACCAGTTAATGAAAGTTGACCAGGCAGAAGGACTGGTTGAACGGTAGTTTGCAACGGCGGTATGTTTTAATGCTGTGTTCATAATATTGATATTAGAACACAAATTTCCTCCATCGCAGACAGCTGTTTTATGACTACGGTTAACCTTCGGGATGATTAATATCAGCTCTGCCGATTAGATTATAATATACTGAATATCAGTAGATAAGATCCCTGAGTTTTTCAGGACTGGTGATGGATATTTTGCCATTGGCTATCGTAATGAGGTTTTCTGCTTTAAAATCGCTCAATGTCCGGATAAGCGATTCGGTAGCGGTGCCCACATATTGCGCAATATCTTCCCGCGAGATCCCGATAGTCTGTTTCCCCGCTTCGCGGTTGAATTTTTCGTGTATATCAACCAGCGCCTTCGCCACCCTCCGGCGAAGCGAACTGTAAGCGAGGTTCAACAATCTTTCTTCTTTCTCTTTTACATTATGGGTGATTATCCGAATGAATTTTGCAGCGATATGGATATCTGTATTGATCATCTCTAAAAAGTCTTCCTTCGGTATTTGTAGGATACCAGCTTCTTCCAGTACTTCTGCCGAATCATCATAATTCCTTTCTTCGATCAGTGCAGCATAACCAATAAAATCCCCGCCGCTGAAAAGATCGGTGATATATTCCTTTCCATCGGGATGGGACCGGTATGCTTTCACCTTACCACTGGCCAGGTAGAACAGGCTGCGGGGTCTTTTTCCTTCCTGGTAAAGCATTTGCTTCTTAGGATAGACATCCAGGCTATACTGATCTGCCAACTGCTGTAAGAGTCCCGCGTCTTTTACGTCCCTGACAAATTCGTTGATGCCCTCCGGCGAATCAGCATATTTGTTATCGAGGATATCGACTTTCTTCAGCCGCACCTCTATAGCATTCAGCAACTCGATATCGTCAAAAGGTTTGGTAATATAATCATCGGCCCCCATTTCCATTCCCTTCCTCAGGTCAGTTCTTTCCGTTTTTGCAGTGAGAAAAATAAAAGGGATATTTTGTGTGCCGGGATTTTTTCTGAGCAAGTGCAATACACCATAACCATCTAGCTCCGGCATCATTATATCGCAAACGATAACAGAAGGTTTTTCCTTTAAGGCTATGTCTACCCCTTTCTTACCATTTTCAGCGGTATAGGTTTTATAGCCAGCCAACTGAAGTATTTCAGCTGTGTTTTCACGGAGAATCTCGTGATCGTCGATGATAAGAACGGATCGTTGTAACATAGCGAATAAAGATAAGATAGTTGGGTAAATTTTATTTCAACATAGGCGGTGACGAGATGATCAATATACTGCAAACAATGTACAACAAGCTCTGGCTTAGAGAAATTAAAATTCAGCCGCTGGCACCGACACACGGATGCCCGTTCCTTCATCCAGTTTACTACTGACAGTAATATCACCCCGCAGCAAATCCAGGTAGCGTTTAATGATCGGTAATCCCAGGCCCGTCCCCTGGATATTGCTGGCATTTGCGCCACGATAAAAACTGTCGAACAAATGCGGCAGGTCAGCGGCGGGGATACCGATCCCTTCGTCTTTGACCGTAATGATCAGTAAGCGGTTGGTATTAGATACCGTAACTGAAATGGGTTTTCCTTCAGCGGAGAACTTGCTGGCATTGGATAAAAGATTCAGCAAAATATTTTTTAGCATCCGTTTATCGCTAACAAAAACAGGGTCACCCTGGTAATCTATTTTTATTTCCTGCTCTTTTTTCAACAAACCCTGCATTTCATCCGCTACTTCGGTCACGAAGACTTTTAAGTCAAATGAGGCAGGCACTATACTGACCTTTCCCTCTTCCAGTCTACCTAAAGAAAGAAAATCTTCCAGTAGTTCATTCATGTGATTCACTGAATCTTTGATACGGTGGATATGTTTTTCCCTTTTTTCATTATCTTCTGC
>DASSFT010000366.1:0-2179 GCA_035694045.1 Chitinophagaceae bacterium | reverse complement strand
TATAAATAGTGAAACGGCCTCACCCTCCGACTCACTCTCCGAAGGAGAGGGAGAGTAGGCAGCATCGGAATGCTTCGCTACGCTCGCTATTCTGTCACATTTCGCACATACGGCGTGAATGACAACTCCGTTCTCCGTTGTTACCAAATATGTTGTACTTATTGGACTATTATTGCATCCAGCATCTAGCATCCAGCATCTGTACCACGAACTTGGTATGGATTTTTATTGAATAACATGTCAATAAACCGGATCATGGCCAGGATAACAACGAAACAGAGAACCGAAGGCAAAAAAGCCCCGTTTCCCAAGACGGTTCATCCCATGCTGGCAACCTTGGTAGATAAACCTTTCGAGGAACCCGGCTGGCTATATGAAATAAAATGGGACGGCTACCGGGCGATTGCGATGCTCAATAAAGGAAAGCTCAATTTGATATCACGCAATAACAAAAGCTTCAATGAAAAATTCTATCCCGTGTATGAGGCACTAAAAAACTGGAAGATCAATGCTGTGATAGACGGTGAAATAGCGGTTTTAAATAAAAATGGGGTGTCAGATTTCGGTTCCTTGCAAAACTGGCGCAGTGAGGCCGATGGAGAGCTTATTTATTATGTTTTTGATATACTCTGGCTAAACGGATACAGCCTTGAACAACTTCCCCTGGTAAGGCGACGAGAGATACTGCGGCAGCATTTGCCCCAGGATGAAATGGTCCGCTTTAGCGAAAGCTTTGAAACTTCTGCTGCCGATTTTTTCAATAACGCCAGGAAACTGGGTATGGAAGGGATCATTGCAAAAAAAGCACATAGTATTTACATAGAAGGAGAGCGGACGAAAGAGTGGCTAAAAATAAAAGCAAATAAACGACAGGAAGTTGTGATCGGTGGATACACAGAGAACGAGGGATCGGGAAAATTGTTCAGCTCATTGCTTGTTGGCGTATTTGAGAAGGGAAAATTCAACTATATCGGTAAAATCGGTACGGGGTTCAATAACAGGACGCAGCGGGAGATCATGGACAAAATGAAGAAACTGGTTGTTAAGAAAGCGCCGTTCGCCCAAATACCCGATGTAAATAAACCTTCGCGCTTCCGCCCTAACCCGCCAAAGGCCGAAGCTACGTGGGTAAAACCCGAACTGGTATGCGAAGTCAGTTATGCTGAAATAACAAGCGATGGGGTAATGCGACATCCATCTTTCGAGGGAATGCGTATTGATAAAAAAGCCAAAGATGTGGCAAAAGAAAAAGCGGTGAAGACCAGGGAGATTGTCAATAATGCCAGGATCCCGAAAAATAAATTTACAAAACCGGTAACCGACAAAGGACGCAGGACCTTGCTCAATCCAACAGAAGAAACGCAAGTCAGGGCCATCAATGGGCATGAATTAAAGTTCACCAACCTGGGTAAAATTTTCTGGCCGAAAGAGAAATACACCAAAAGGGACATGCTAAATTATTATTACCAGGTGGCTCCTTACCTTCTTCCTTACCTGAAAGACAGGCCTCAATCTATGAACCGGTACCCAAATGGGATAAATGGAAAAAGCTTTTACCAAAAAGACATAACCAATAAAGCACCTTCCTGGATCAAGATGGAACCTTACCGGACCAGCGAAGGTGAAGACAAAAATTTTCTTGTTCCGGAGGATGAAGCTGCCATACTTTATATGGCTAATGCCGGAGCCATTGAGATGAATCCCTGGAACAGTACAATTCACAAGCCTGACAATCCCGATTGGTGTTTGATTGATATCGATCCCTCCGATAAATCAACGTTTGAACAGGTCATCAAAACGGCGCAGGTAACTAAAGAGGTGCTGGATCATATGGGTGTAACAGGCTATCCCAAAACATCTGGTTCCACCGGTATTCATATTTATATACCGCTGGAAGCTCGCTATACATATGATCAGTGTCAACTCTTCGGTAAAATAATTGCCACGCAGGTTCATATGATATTGCCGGAATTTACCAGCATTGAGCGGATAGTAAAGAACCGCAACAATAAATTATATATCGACTACTTGCAGAACCGTCCGAAGGCCACACTCGCGGCGCCCTATTCACTTCGCCCGAAACCAGGTGCCACTGTCTCCATGCCCCTCTATTGGGAGGAGGTAAAAAAAGGATTATCGATGAAAGACTTTACTATTAACAATGCAATGACCCGAATAA
>DASSFT010000365.1:0-2578 GCA_035694045.1 Chitinophagaceae bacterium | reverse complement strand
GTAGGGAGCGGGCCTTTCCCGACTGAGCTGGAAAATGAAATAGGGGAGGAGTTGAGAAAGACCGGCAATGAATTCGGGGCCACCACCGGCCGTCCCCGGCGCTGTGGATGGATAGACCTTGTAGCCCTTCAATACGCCTGCATGATAAATGGTGTGACAAAGATTGTCATGACCAAGGCCGATGTGCTCGACGCCTTTAAAGAATTGCAGGTTTGTACCAGCTATAAGCTAGATGGAAAAGAAGGCAAACAAATACCTTTCCGCCTCGATCGTTCCACGGTAGAAGCGGTGTATAAAAGCTTTAAGGGATGGAATACTACTACCAGTACGGCAAAATCTTTTAAAGAGTTGCCTGAAACCATGAAAATCTACGTAGATTTCATCAATCAATATCTTGGGGTCAAAATTTGCTATATATCAAACGGCCCCGGGCGGGAGCAGCTCATAAGTATTTAAGTGTTTATCAAAAAAAGGCTGGTTTTTTCAATAATGTGTATATCTCCAGGGAGTAAAAAAAAATTTTTTAAAAATTTGGCGGATTAAAAACTTCGCTGAAATTTTACATCCATAACCCTATCAGACGTATGGCATCAAAACCAGGTAAACCCAGGAACTCAGGAAAGACCCCTGAAAAAGAATCTCCCAAGAAAGATTCATCTAAACCCAAGAAGCAATTGGAAGAAGATGATGAGGATGATGATATCGAAGAAGAGAATGATGATGTGAAGCCCGCTAAGAAAGCAGGCAAAGCAGCTGTTGCTTCGAAGAAAGGCAAAGAAGATGACGATGATGATGATGATGGCGGCGAAGATGAAGTAGATGATTGGGATAAAGTAGAAGAAGAAGAAGAATGGGATCCCGACTTCGAGGAGTTTGATATTCCTAAGTCGAAAGGCAAGAAGGCCCCGGGAGTCGCTGGAAAAAAAGCAGCTGAGGACGATGATGAATTTAAAATAGACGATGAATTCAAGGATATGTTTAATGACGGTGATGGATTCGAAGAGGAGGAGGATGATTACTAACTGATCCAAATAATTTGAACAATACTATACTTACCAATTCTTTTCCCGTAACAGATCTCGGGCAAATGAAAAAGAAAGTGTTGAGCTGGGCACAACGGTTCAACACTTTTTGTTTCCTGGATAATCATCAATACCATATCGAACCGCATACACAGGAATGTATGCTGGGCGCCGGCATAAAGAGAAAGATAAATGCAAGCGGGATTAACGCGCTGGATGGCTTGCAGAAATTCATTGAGGAGCGCAGATCATGGTTATTTGGCCAGCTTTGTTACGATCTTAAAACCGATACTGAACAAGTAGCCTCGATCCACCCGGACGAGGTTCAGTTTCCAGATCTTTTTTTCTTTGAACCGGAAATCGTTATCCGTCTAAATGAGAATGAAATGATTATTGATTCGGAGGAACCGGCTGAAATTTTTGCCGAGATAAATTCCCCGGTCGATGAAAAAAAAAGCCTGTTGCGATCGTCTCCGCCTGTTGAAGGCAGGATGTCGAAGGACGAATATCTTTCAATCATTCGTCAACTCCGGAAACATATTCTTCGTGGCGATTGCTACGAGATTAATTTTTGCCAGGAATTTTTTGCGGAAAAAACGATTATCGACCCGGGAGAGGTATATAAACGGCTGGTCAGCATTTCACCCAATCCTTTTTCAGCCTTGTATCGCGTGGATGACAAATGGCTGATCTGTGCAAGCCCCGAAAGATTCCTGAAAAAACAGGGCAGCAGGATACTGTCCCAACCCATTAAGGGCACTTCCCGGCGTGAACCAGGTGACCGTATAAAGGATGAGTTAAACAGGGAAGAATTATTGCATAGCGCAAAAGACCGTTCAGAAAATGTAATGGTCGTTGATCTCGTTCGCAATGACCTCGCCAGGGTTTGCAGGGAAGGATCAGTAGCAGTGGATGAACTGTACGGTATTTATTCTTTTCCACAGGTGCACCAGATGATATCCACGATTAGCGGCGAACTAAGGAAGAATGTTTCCTTCGCCGAAATTATACGCGCTACCTTCCCAATGGGCTCCATGACGGGTGCACCCAAGAAAAAGGTTATGGAGTTGATAGAGCGGTATGAAAAAACAAAAAGAGGTATCTTTTCCGGATGCCTGGGCTACATTTCTCCCGATGGTGATTTTGATCTGAACGTTGTGATCAGGAGCATCATGTTCAATGCCCTTTCTGGTTACCTTTCATTCCAGGTGGGTTCTGGAATAACCTACTATAGCGACCCGGAAAAAGAATGGCAGGAATGCCTGCTTAAAGCAGAAGCCATTCGGCAAACACTTTCCTGATTAAAGACGGGACACATTGGCGCCTGTAAGCAACAACTGGATGGACTCATTTAATATCGCGGGCTTTTTAGAGGCAAAGAGGTCCATTTTAGCAACCGGCAACCGCAGGTCATAGTTGCTACCCGTAGATACCAACTTATCAAAATCAGGATTCAGCTTATTAAAATCAGGGATTTCCATTTCCAGGTGTTTGGCAATAACCAGCGAGTTGTAGCGTCCGCTAATCGACTGGGTTTTTGTATTTGCCAAATCTTC
>DASSFT010000364.1:0-4134 GCA_035694045.1 Chitinophagaceae bacterium | reverse complement strand
AAGCAGGAGAGCCACTGAGGTTATTCAATCTCCTCTGTGGTTGTCTGCGTATTCTCCGCGGTCCTCTGCGGGTTATCAGCTAAAAGGCCACAGAGAGCCACAGAGTTTTTCTAATTATTTCCATAGTTCCCTATGTATTCTCCCGTGATCTTATGTGATAAATCGTCTAACAAGGGAGAGCCACGGAGGTTTTTCAATCTTCTCTGTGGTTCTCTGCGTATTCTCCGCGGTTCTCTGTGGGCTATCAGCTAAAAGGCCACAGAGAGCCACAGAGTTTTTCTAATCATTTCCGTAGCTCCCTAAGTATTCTCGCGTGATCTTCAGTGGCCAATCATCAAACAAAGCAGGGAGAGCCACTGAGGTTTTTCAACCATCTCTGTGGTCCTCTGCGTATTCTCCGTGGTCCCCTGCATGCTATCAGCTAAAAGGCCACAGAGAGCCACAGAGTTTTTCTAAATATTTCCGTAGTTCCCTAAGTATTCTCGCGTGATCTTCAGTGGCCAATCATCAAACAAAGCAGGAGAGCCACTGAGGTTATTCAATCTCCTCTGTGGTTCTCTGCGTATTCTCCGCGGTCCTCTGTGGGCCCTCCTTCAATAACCCCACCCTTTCATGATCTTAAGGTCTTCCTCTACGCTTTCCAGGGGAGTTTTGCCCTGGTATGATTCCTGTTCAATAATAAAATGAATTGTTCCTCCTGATTTTTTTCCAAGATCAATGACTTCTTTCACCGGTACAATGCCAGCACCCAGTTTCGTGCTCTCGAATTGTTCGTTCCCCGAAGTCGCTTTTATTTCATCCTTTACATGCATGGATTGAAATCTTCCCGGCCATTTTTTTACTACTTCCAGCGCAGTAGCGCCACCATTATACAGGTTACCGATATCCAGTTGGTGGATTACGAGCTTTGGATCAGTATTCCGCAGTATCACATCATACATGGTCACATCCCCGAATTTTTCGCTGAATTCAAAGTCGTGGTTATGATAACCAAACTTCATCCCCGATTTTTTGCACAACTCGCCACTTTTATTGAAGACTTCCAAAAAACGTTTCAGATCATCCTGGTTCTTGCGGAGGGCCTGGTCAAGCCAGGGACTGATGACATACATTTGGCCTACAACAGCCGCATCCTCCACTGTATACCTCCACGAATCGGTAAAATCTTTTGTTGCATCATCCCAATGCTGCTTACCCATCACCGTATGCCCGCTTGGCATTTTCAGCCCTGTGTCATCCAGCAGCTTCCTGAAGTCTTTGGCTGAATAGCCATAAAACTTCCTGTCGACATAGTTAGCATGCTCCACGTAACGATAACCCATTTTGGAAAGCTGCTTCAATGTTCCCGAGGGGTCCTTTTTCATATCATCTCTCACGGAATACAACTGTACACCGGTAAGTTGAGCTTCCTTTTTTGTAGCAAACAATTCGTTGGAAAAAAAAGTGGAGGCGGCAACAGCCATCGTTGTCTTTTTGATGAAAGTCCTTCTAGAATCAGTCATTGCATTTGTTTTTGTGGTTAGTGAAGCATGGTAGGAAAAGGCCGGAATTACAGGCAATCTAAGAATTTATTTAATTCGGAGCCTGTAAATTCTGTCGATTGACGACGCCATAACCTATCGTTTGAAGACGTTGTGTCATCGGACGCAGTTGCAAGACTTCTGACCTGGATTGACCAAAAAGCGAATGCCGGCTGAAAACCGGCATTCGTGATAATATGGATAAAAAGGCTATCGCTTGTAGCGATAGCCCTAAAGTCTTTCGTTTTTCAGACTTCTTAGTATTAATCAAGGGTTAGTACGTCAAACATTGGTTGTTCTTCCTCTCCCGGAAACCAATGAGATAATAAATAAAACTAAAAAAACGAAAAACAAAATTTTAGCAATACCGGCAGCGCCGGCGGCAATACCGCCAAAACCGAACACGGCTGCGACGATTGCGACAATCAAAAAAATAACTGACCAGCGTAACATAATTTTAAATTTTAGTTTTAAAAATTGGTTTATGTTATTATTGAAATAACTATGCCAGATAATCTTACTATAAGCAGCAATAGATATTATGCTTTAACCGGGGAATTTATTCTACAAGAATGTATATAAAACAACTTATTAAAAACTAATGCTATCGGATATCCCGGATGCCAAACCGACTAACTAAGACTCTGCTCAAGCCGTAATCCCGCCTGCTGAAGCCCACTCCAGGGTGACCCTTCTCACCTTCCGGCATTTTCTTTTACCGCCCGCGTATAATTCAATTCTCAGGGGCAAAGGCCTTCGTACATTTTATTGGCCAATAATATTGCTTACCAAAAACTGATAAAATGAAACAACTGCATGCAACACGGTTATTACAGTTATTGTTGGTATCACTAATTTCAATAACTGCACACACACAGGCGATCACAACGCCTCGAACGCCAAGCCCCGGGTCCATTGTATCTCAAAAAATAGGGATATCGACCGTTACCGTAAACTATTCCAGGCCATCTGTAAAAGGAAGGGAAATATGGGGCAAACTGGTACCTTATGGATGGAATGTTCAAAATTTCGGCAATGGCAAATCCGCCCCCTGGCGGGCAGGTGCCAATGAGAACACGACCATTACCTTTTCGCATGACGCCAAACTGGAAGGCAAAGATGTGCCGGCCGGTGAATACGGTTTGTTCTTCGTCGTCAATGAAGACAATACAGGCGAAGTGATCCTGTCTAAAGACTATCGTTCCTGGGGCAGCTTTTTTTATGAGCCGGATCACGACCTGTTACGGACAAAGATCCAGCTGCGTTCAATTCCCATGACCGAATTGCTTACCTATGATTTTATTAATGCCACCAAGACTTCTGCAGAATTGGTGCTTAACTGGGAGAAAAAACAATTCCCTGTGAAGATCGAGTTTGATGTCGACCGCATTGTTTTAATTAATGCTGCAGAAGAGTTAAAAGGTCCCACGGGATTTAACTGGCAGGGTTTTAACAGCGCAGCCAACTATGCATTGCAAAACAAGACCGATTATGAGCAGGCTTTGATCTGGAGCGACCAGGCAGTTGCTCAGAACAAAGCTTTCGCAACCCTAAGCACAAAATCAAACATTCTCAAAGCGATGGGCAAGACCGCTGAGGCTGATACCATCATGAAACAGGCGATGGCAATTGCCAATGAGAATGAATTGAACCTCTATGGATACAACCTGCTGAACGCGGGGCAGCATGATAAAGCCATCGAAATATTTATCCTGAATACCAAAAGATTTCCCAATAGTGCCAATACATTTGACAGCCTTGGGGAAGCTTATGCGACGAAGGGAGATAAAAAGAATGCAATCGCAAGTTTTAAGAAATCTCTTAGCATGAACCCACCGGCAAATGTCAGGGCCAATTCGGAAAAATTCCTGAAACAACTGGGGGCGATGTGAGACGGAGGGGATGCTGGATGCCGTCATTGCGAGGAGCGAAGCGACGAAGCAACTGGATGCTGGATACTGGATGCTTGATGCAATAGTTGTCGCTTGGGGACAGTATATCGATAGCTACATGGAGCAATGAATTAATAAATGAAATGACAAAAGCCATCCGCCAGCTGGCGAACGGCTTTTGTTCTTTTATAGACGACATCAAAATTTACTGTTTAATTCCCGTACAACTGATCGGTTACCACACATTTCTCGGGCAGGTATCGCCATAGCGGTTGCCAATCAGGAACCCGATCATCAATTCGTGGGTACCGCGGCTATAGGTTTCCATATTAGTTTTTGTATAATCGTAAGCATAGGCAACATTGAAGGTATTACCAACATTCAGCCCGATCATAGCCGAATAGCCCGTGTACTGCCGGTAGCTGGCCCCTATCCAGGCAAGATCCCTGTACTGGAGCTTCGCATTTCCTTCCACCTGGTAATTGTGGGTAAATTGTCCATTGATGTATTTTATCATAACCGACGGGATCATGTTAAAATCCTCGCTAAGAAGAAAGCGATAACCCGCTGTGATGAACACATGAGGTAGAAGCCTGCCTTTAGTTTTAAAAGTAGCATCATCCACGAAAGCAAGTTTTTGCGGAATGATCTGCTGGGCAGAAACGCCTACAAAATAATCGGCTGAATAGAGCCAAAGACCCGCATTGATGTCAGGTTTCACT
>DASSFT010000363.1:0-3787 GCA_035694045.1 Chitinophagaceae bacterium | reverse complement strand
AACTGTATTCAAACTGGTAAAAACCTGTTTTTGACAGGTACTTTATTTGCGTGATGCTATCCGGGTGCATGGCTGCAGCAAAAGGCCTCCTGGGCACATAAAAGTTTTCACCCAATACCACACCCGGCCAAAAGATCAACTTTGGATTTAGTTTCGGTTTTTTAAAAAGACCACGAAATACGTAACGCATATCCTTTTGCAGCCGGCAGGGAAGAAGCGTTCCCACAATTGGTGAGAAATCTTTATAGCCAGTCCAGGTAAAGAAGAGCCCAAAGGAATTATTGCCGATATAAGGGTATAGCTCCGGCTCTTCATTGGCCAGCATTTGCACTTTTACATTGTTTAGGTAAAACCAGCCCTCCACCCCGCATTCAGAATTGTATTCTGTACAGGTATTAATGTCTTCAAAATTGCCATTGAGCAATAAACTCGTTTGAGCTGCAAGGGAGACCGGTCGGAAACAGGCGCCATAAATAAGCAACATCAAAAAAAATCTTCTGGAAAAAATCATTGACATACCGTGCAAGGAAATTAACGCAGCTGAGGGTTATATGTTGCACCGAAAAATTAGAATCTAAAATAAATAAAAGTGATTACTAATTAAGAACCAAATAACAAGAACCAAGAACCAAAAAAATCTAAAATTTTAAAATATAAATATCAAACCTCTGCTGCCTACGAATTTCAATGACGTTTTCGCATTGATTGCATCTAGCATCCAGCATCCAGCGATCAGGTAACTTTTTTAACAAATAATCTTCCCGAATTAATGGCCAGTACAACATCACTCAATCCCATCACAAGGGCGCCGAAGGTGGGAGTTAAAAAACCCAAAGCGGCAACAGGAATGGCAACGATATTGTAAGCAAAAGCCCAGATAAGATTTTGTTTGATGGTGAGGTAAGTATGTTTTCCCAGTCCCAGGGCTGTAGGCAGGTTTTTCAGGCCATTATTCATTAGCACCACCTGGGCCGTTTGCATAGCAATATGGGAAGCATCGCTCATCGACACGCCAACAGTAGCTTTGGCCAATGCAGGCGCATCATTGATACCATCCCCAACCATCGCGGTGGGAGCCAGGATATTTAATTCAGCGATCTTATTCAGTTTTTGCTCAGGCGTTTGTTCGGCAATCACCTCATCGATGCCCAAAAGATCGCCCAGTTGTTTGGTCTTTGCATACCGGTCTCCACTTAAAAGAATAGTCTTGATATCCTTCGAATGAAAATAATCAACTACCGCTTTTGCTTCAGGTCTTACTTCATCCTTTACATCGATCCAACCCAGTAGCTGGTCATTTTTTATAACATAGACATTATGCTGGTCGTCTTTGGTAAGATGCTCCACCATCCTGAAAGAACCTGCCTGGTAACTATTACCCTCCCTGTCTTCAGCCTTCATGCCGAGACCCTTCACCTCTTCGATTTTTGTCCAGGGTATTTCATCTGTTTTCCATTCGCGTGTTATACTTTTTGCAATGGGATGATTGGAGAATTTTTCGATTGAATAGACGATCCGTTGGAAATCGTCAGTGGTGTCCTGGTTTGCGAGTTCGAAATTCGCAATCTGGAAGTTGCCTGTAGTGAGGGTCCCGGTTTTATCAAACACTACCTGCCTGATGTCTTTGAAAAGTTCAAGGCTTGTTGCATTGCGGAAGAGTATTCCCGTTTTCGCACCACGTCCCAATCCAACTGCGATTGCAGCGGGAGTGGCCAAACCCATGGCACAGGGACAGGCTATTACAAGAACCGCGATGCTTCTCATCAATGCGGATGTAAAATCCTCCAGGATGAACCAGTTGACTACCAGAGTGACAGCAGCAATGCCCAATACAACCGGCACAAACACAGCACTGATCCTGTCGGCCAGTTGCTGAACCGGTGGCTTTTCGCCCTGTGCCTGTTTTACCAGGTTAATGATACCGGAAAGAACCGTGTCATTGCCTGCAGCTGTCACCTGGGCCCTCACAGTCCCATCCTGCAGCAGGCTTCCACCGATCAATGTATCCTTTTTAGTTTTACGTACAGGTATACTTTCACCAGTTAAAACGGATTCGTTCACTTCTGCCTCTCCCCATAGTATTTTACAATCTGCTGGCACCTGTTCCCCGCTTTTTATCAATACCAGGTCACCCACTTTCAATTCGGTATTTTCAACCTGGAATATCTGTTCCTGGTATTTGTCATCATAAGCTATCATGTTCGCCATTACTTTCTGGGATTTGGCCAGCTTATTCAATGCCCGTTGAGTAGAATGAACAGAAGTATCTTCCATAAGATTGCCGAGAAAGACAAGGGTGAGAATGGCAGCCGTCGTTTCATAAAACATATAATTGGCAGCCTGCCCCGTCAATGTGCCGTACAAAGAGTATACAAAGGCAGCTGTCGCACCTACAGCAATCAGCACATTCATATTCGGCATGCCATTGCGTAAACTCTTCAATGCGCTCCTGCCAAAAAAACTCATTCCTACGATATACACCGGGATGGTTAAAACCAACTGTACCCAGGGGTTAGCCAGCCAGTGAATGTGCAGGCCGGGTATCATATGCAGCATCAACAACAGCGTAAAAGGAAGGCAAAACAAAAATCGTTGCAGGTGATTGGAAAGAAGAGGCTTTCTTTCTCCCGCAGCCTGTTCTTCATTGACCACTTTATAGCCAAGAGATTCTATGCCTTTCGAGAGTTTACCGTCAACAACGGTATTCCCGTTCACATCAAAACTTACATCACCGGTAGCAAAATTCACTTTCACATCCTTCATTCCCTGTTTTTCAAGGTAACGCCGGATCGTAAGCGCACAGTTGGAACAATCCATTCCTTCGACCTGCCATTGTACTTTTTCCATAATGCTTTTTTTGCTTTCCACTACCCGCTCTTTGCCACGGATTCACGGATTAAAATTCGGTCCATTTCTTAAACCATTAAACCTTTCAACCTTTAAACCTCAAATCAGTGCATCCGTGGCGATCGAATTACAAAATTATTAAACACTATTCCGATGGCATATTACTAACAACAATATCTTAGCAACATGGTTGCTATTCCCGCTAAATTTGTGCAATGGAGTTGAAATTTTCCCTGGATACTATCAAGGAAATTGCAACACGGTTTTGGAAAATGACCGGCGATACAAAAGTATTTGCTTTCCACGGCGAGATGGGCACGGGAAAAACGACTTTTATTCATGCGCTTTGTGAATCCAAAGGGGTAAAGGACGCGGTGACCAGCCCTACTTTTTCTATAATCAACGAATACAGTTATACAGAGGATGGCATCGACAGGAAAATATTTCACCTGGATCTTTACCGTTTGAAAAATGAGGAAGAAGCCATCCGGGCCGGCATGGAGGATTGTTTGTATAGCGATAATATCTGCCTGGTCGAATGGCCGGACAGGGCTCTGGGTATTTTTCCTCCGGGTACACTACATATTTACATTGAAATAGTGGATTCTGCGAGCCGGAAGTTGCGGACAGATGATAAAATAAGCTAATTTTGGCAACCAGCAGTTAGCAGCTATTCTCAATTTGTTCAGCAGGGGATGGAATCCGCGTCCGTTGAAGAGAATAGCATTATCCTTGTTATTAAAGCTGGAATAAAACGAAACCTTGCATGAGCCAGCAAAGACCCAAAATAAGTACTTCTTTCAGTTATGAAACCTTAGAAGAAACGCTGGACATCAAGCCCAAGGCTCAGGGAATGATGATTGGCATTCCCAAAGAAATCGCTTTCCAGGAAAATCGTATTGCATTAACCCCCGACGCTGTCAGTGTACTTGTCAGCAAT
>DASSFT010000362.1:0-2491 GCA_035694045.1 Chitinophagaceae bacterium | reverse complement strand
TTGCGACCTGGTAACCGACACAAGCCGGGGCACCACGCTTGAAAGCAATGGGATGAAAATAAATACGGTGGAACATGTGTTGGCGGCATTGGTTGGAATGGGTATTGACAACGTTCTTATTTCTTTGAATGGCCCGGAAGTACCGATTATGGATGGAAGCTCAGAACCTTTTATTGAGCTGATCGAAAAGGCCGGGACTGAAGAACAGAACGCAGAAAAAACCTGGTATACGCTTGATCAGAACATTCTTTATAAAGACGATAAAAAAAATGTAGAGTTGGTCGCGGTACCCGCCGATGAATATTCCATTACCACGCTGATCGATTTTAATTCGCCGGTATTAGGGACCCAGCATGCCGGGTTAAAACATATCCGGGATTTTAAGAACGAGATCGCTCCTTGTCGCACGTTTTGCTTTTTGCATGAATTGGAAATGCTACTGGACAATAACCTTATTAAGGGCGGCGACATCAATAATGCGATCGTGATCGTTGACAAAGCCGTCGATAGCAAAGAAATGGCAAGACTGGCAAAGGCTTTTGGAAAGGAAAAAATTGAAGTAAAGAGTGAAGGATATTTAAATAATATCGAATTGCGTTTCCCCAATGAGCCTGCACGTCACAAATTACTTGATATAGTAGGTGACCTTGCATTGATCGGGTATCCCGTTAAGGCACACATTATTGCTAACCGCCCGGGTCATAGCAGCAATGTCGAGTTTGCAAAGAAGATAAAACAATACATTAAAAAGCACAGGAACAATCCTGACATACCCTGCTACGATCTTAACAAGCCCCCCGTCTACGACCTTAGATATATTGAAAGCAAGCTGCCGCATCGCTTTCCATTTCTACTGGTTGATAAGATCATTGAAATAAGTGACAAACATATTGTGGGTGTAAAGAACGTAACCTTTAACGAATGGTTTTTCCAGGGTCATTTTCCCGGCAATCCTGTAATGCCGGGTGTGTTACAGGTAGAGGCTTTGGCACAAACCGGGGGTATATTAGCTATCAATCTTTCGGTAGCAGACCAGTATGATACCTACTTTTTGAAGATCGATAACTGCAAGTTCAAGAATATGGTTAAACCGGGAGATACGCTACTGCTGAAAATGGAGTTAATATCGCCCATCCGTCGTGGCCTTGTTGAAATGAAGGGAACAGTATATTGCGGGGGCAAAATCTGCACTGAAGCAGTCATGGTGGCGCAAATCGTAAAAAGATAATTTCCTACTACCATCTCGTCCAATAAAATTGATGGTTGAAATTGATGATCTCAGCCATTTTTTATTGGCAAAATTTTGATGAAAAACCTTGATAATTCTTTCCTCAAAAACTGTTTAACCCCTCTCAATTTCGTACATTTGCAGGTCTTAATTTCCCTTCTGAAGGAGTCTCTTTGGAAGGATCAAAAACGATAGATTTTCCCCTTTTATGAGTGTAGATACAAACGAAAAAAAAATACAGGCTACCAATGGCTATGGCGCTGAAAGTATCCAGGTATTAGAAGGTCTGGAAGCGGTGCGTAAGCGGCCCGCCATGTATATCGGCGATATCAGTGAAAAAGGTTTACATCACCTGGTATATGAGGTAGTGGATAACTCTATTGATGAAGCATTAGCCGGTTATTGTAAAAATATCATTGTCACTATTCATGAAGATAATTCCATCTCCGTGCAGGATGACGGCCGTGGCATCCCGACAGGAATGATGGCCAAGGAAAAACGAAGCGCTTTAGAAGTTGTAATGACAGTGTTGCATGCGGGTGGTAAGTTTGACAAAGACTCTTACAAAGTTTCAGGCGGTTTGCATGGTGTGGGCGTGAGTTGTGTGAATGCATTGAGTAAAAGGCTTCATGCTTTAGTGTATCGGGATGGAGAGATTTTTGAACAGGAATACAAGACAGGCATTCCGCAATATGCCGTACGTTCCATTGGCAAAAGCGACATAACAGGTACTACCATTCATTTTTGGCCGGATGACACGATCTTTATTGCCACTGTTTTCAAAAAAGATATACTGGAGGGTCGTTTACGTGAACTTTCTTTTTTGAATAAAGGGGTGCGCATCACTCTGAACGATCTCAGGGAAAAAGAAGATGAGAACATCGTCTATTCAAAAACCTTTTACAGCGAAGGCGGCATCGTTGAATTTGTAGAAATGCTGGATGCAAATGCCGGCCGCAATCCATTGATCCCAAAGATCATTTTTGTTGAAGGAAAAGATGAAACCACAAATGTGGCTGTTGAAGTAGCCTTGATGTACAACGATAGTTACAGCGAACACATTTATTCGTATGTAAATAATATCAATACCATTGAAGGTGGTACTCACGTGTCAGGTTTCCGCAGGGCGTTGACCAGGGTTTTTAAAAGCTATGGCGACAGGGAAGGCATGTTTGATAAGGCAAAGGTTGAAATTGAGGGCGATGATTTCCGCGAGGGGCTGAGTGCGATAATATCTGTCAAAGTTCCCGAGCCGCAGTTTGA
>DASSFT010000361.1:0-3664 GCA_035694045.1 Chitinophagaceae bacterium | reverse complement strand
CCAATTTCAACATTTGCCCATACTTGTATTTCGCTGCTAACGCCCGTCTCAAGGGCAGTCCCTCCTAAATTAAAATCACTTCTTTTCACCTTTCCTGTTACCGTGAATCCAGCTGTTTTCTTTTTGGTCATGGTAACGGCCCACCCGTTTAATACAACATCGAATACGATAGGCTTTGTCACTCCATGCAAAGTGATATTTCCGGCAAGCTTGTAGTACTTTTCTTTTACCTTTTTAAAAGAAGTGCTTTTGAAGGTTATCACTGGGAACTGGTCTGCATCAAACCAATTCTTGCTCTTCAAATCGTTGTCTCGCATTTCTATCTGCGTGTTTATAGAACTTACCTGGGCAACCATTTCTATTTGTGCATCCGAAAAATCTTCCTTTTCGGAAGTCATGGTTACTTTGAATTCCCTGAAGATGCCTTCTATGTGAGCAATACCAAAATGAAAAGCAGAAAAATGAAGTTGTGAATGATATTTATCTGTTGTCCACGTGGTTTGGGCAAACAGGATTGATGAAAGGAATTGCGTAGTGATTAGTATAAATAAAATTTTCTTTCTCATTGTTTTAATTTTTTACTATTGGTTTTATTTATGTTTTCGCATTGGAAGTAAGCTGCAATGTTAGTTGCCCTTCGAATTATAATAACCCCCAAAATACTTTATAGGTGACCAGGCGGGGATCGTCTCCGGCAATTTCGGAGACAGGTTGCTGTATTCCCGGGTGCCAAATACTACTCTGCCATCGAGGACCGTTAATACAGAAGTAACAGATTTTATTTCCTCATCCGGTATAGCAAAGAAGTCTTTTTCCAGTAATGCAAAATCTGCCAGAAACCCCGGAGCGATCTTGCCATTCTCATCTTCCTGTTGCTCGAACCATGCGGGTCCTGTTGTAAATAATTTAAGCGCTTCATTCCTGGTCAGGCGGTTGTCTTTTGCCAATATTTCAGATCCGGATACGGATTTCCCGGTAACCATCCAGCTAATGGCTGTCCAGGGGTTGAAAGAAGAGGCCCTGAATGCATCTGTTGTCATGGCCAAAGGGATACCGCTCTCTACCAACTGCCGCAACCGGGGTGTTTGCAATGCTGTTTCCAGGCTATACGTTTTTATAAAACCATCCCCATGCAAGGCCATTTTAGCATCCAGGGCGATACCGCCACCGAGTTTTTTTACCCTGGCAATATTTTCCGGGGTTATTGTTTCAGCATGTTCAATACTCCAGCGCAAGCCGTCTAAAGGAGTCTTTCGGTTTATATCTTCCAAAGCGTCCAGGAATGGGGTGATATTTTCGTTATAACTAATATGCAAACGGAAAGGGATTCTTCTCTTTATTAGTTTTGTAACGTCTTCTTCAATGTATAGACGCATCGAATCCTTGTTGATGACGATCGCCGGCTTATCGAAGTTTTCATGATCATGGAGTGCTAACCTGAGCATTTCACCTGCGCCTTCATATTCGTGACCATGGGCCATTATCGGATCAACGTTTTCCCTGGGGCTTATGGGAGATCTTTTTGTTATAGCGTTGATCTCCGCATCCACCATAGTAGGAGCGCTTACATCGCCGAACTGGAGATCGATAAAAGGGAACCGTATATTCAACCGGTTTTCCTTGGCCAGGAGGTCTATTGGAGTGTGTCCTTGCGCCCAACCGCTGGCTGCTGCTGCGTCAAGAGCGGTTGTGATACCAAATCGATTTAGCTCGTGAATAACATTAATTATTGAATTTACCTGCTCATCAAAGGGGACCTGCGGAACCATGAATTCCAATGCAATAAAGGTGAACGTATAACTATGAACGATACCGTTGTAATGTCCGTCCCTGTCTTTTTCAAATTCGGTACCTGGCATCCCCGGGAACTTGTCTGTTCCTACACCGAATGCTTTCATAGCCAAATCATTCAAGAAAGCCTGGTTGTAGGCATACTGCACAATGAAAGGCCTGTTGGGAACTGCTTTCTTAAGCTCCTCCATGGTAGGAAACCGTTTCTCCTCAAACTGGTACGGCGACCAGCCGCCAATTACCTTGACCCAGTGCCCTTCCGGAGTTCGTTTCGCTTGCTCACTCAGCATTTCCAATGCCCGCTTGAGTGTGGGTACTCCTTCCCACCTCACAGTATAATTAAAACTTCTTTCACTTAGTATATGGGTATGTGCATCATTTAACCCGGGAATCAAACGCCTGCCGTTTGCATCAATCAGCCTCGTGTTATTGCCTTTCAGGCTGAGGATTTCGGCATCAGCACCTACTGCATATATTTTTCCTCTTTTCACAGCAAGTGCAGAAGCTTCCGGTTGACCGGGGCTTAGTGTTGTGATTTTTGCATTATATACAATCAGGTCGGCACCGGTAGATTGGTTGTTTGACTGGGCTTTCACGATAATGGCAAATACAGTTGCGACAGTTAAAGTGAATATTCTCTTTATAGTGCGCTCCAGGTTTTTAACTCTGAAACCGGTTTCCCTCTGAACATTGTCAAAGGTCTTGGTATTCACGATATTATTCTTCCGCATGATTTTTTAATTTTTAATCATTTAAGTTTAACTTCAATCAATTAAGACAGCAAAGTAATTGCAGTGAATAGGGACTCACGATGATTTATGTTAAAAAAAACAATTGACCTAGGTCAACTTTAGTGCCGCGAAAAAAGGATGGACTCTTACTTCTTATCCGACATGCATGAAGCTTTTTTTTCCTATATCAGGAGCAAATCAACAGTACCTCTCACTGATGAAGACATCGATTTATTAAAGAGCATCATGGTGTCAAAAAAGCTCAAAAAAAGGCAATATTTGTTAACCGAAAGTGAGATATGCAGGCAGGGCGGATTCATTGTGAAAGGAGCGATGCGACAATACAGTGTAGATGAAAAAGGAGACGAGCACGTAATTCAACTCTTATTAGAGCATTGGTGGGTGGGAGACAGGGAAAGTTTCGAGAAGGAAACCCCATCCCCGTTTTTTATAGATGCCTGGGAAGAGAGCGACCTTATTCTGTTTACAAAAGATAAATTTGATATGATGCTGCGTATTCCCGCAGCTGCCGAGATGACCAGTAATATCTCCACAAGCCACATTTCCGCACTGCACAAAAGAGTGAGTGACACCATGAGTTTAACGGCTGAAGAACGTTATGAAAACCTGATGCGGACACATCCTGAATTCTTTCAACGTTTTCCCCAGCATCTCATTGCCTCGTACTTAGGCATTACGAAAGAAACGCTAAGCCGCATCCGGCACAAGGCAATAAAAAAATAACTACTACCTCATACTTCTTTCTTTTACTGTTGACATTGATCAACAGAATTTCCTATCATATGTCATCATTCCCAATGCTTGCTATGATGCAATTTTACACCTTAAAAATAAAAGGAGATTCAAATGAAAAAGCAAGTCAGTTTTTCTACAAATGGATACAGGGCCGACATCGGTGAATATAAAATAAAACGCCTGTTGCCTAACCGATATGCTGATGCCGTTGGACCCTTTGTATTTCTTGACCATGCACTGCCCGTTACTCATTCGGTTAATGAAATAAGAAAGAAAGCCAACGGAACAGGTGCTCATCCTCATCGTGGTATTGCAACATTAACCTATTTGTTCAATGGCGAAGCGGTACATCTTGACAGTCGTGGGCACTACGCGATAATACATTC
>DASSFT010000360.1:0-4456 GCA_035694045.1 Chitinophagaceae bacterium | reverse complement strand
TTATTCTACAACGGCGCCGCCGCCTAACGGAAACGCGAGATTCAATATTTGTTTAACCAGTGCTTCGCTTCCGGTTGTCAGGTCTGGTAACAGCTATGTAAACGTTACAAGAAAGACAGCAGGTGGTGTGATCCAGAATGGAGATACTCTTGAGGTCAGGATGACCATCAATCATACGTCGGGTACCATGACCAATCTTCGCTTCGTAGATAATCTTC
Source organism: Chitinophagaceae bacterium (assembly GCA_035694045.1). Lineage (GTDB taxonomy): Bacteria > Bacteroidota > Bacteroidia > Chitinophagales > Chitinophagaceae > VBAT01. The sequence continues at coordinate 4,238 of DASSFT010000360.1, read as the reverse complement.
CCAAACATACGACGATGGCCTTAGGTGCTAACGATTTCATAAGAATCATCACCAACGAAGGATTGACTTACAAACAATACACTCGTGCGGCTGATACTGATCCCGCAACTTACAAAGCGAGTCCGGCGGCTGGTGAATTCAATGTTCGTGTGAACGTTGGATTCGCAAGCGGTGCTACTCCCAATGCACCGACCGTCCAAACAAATGCCTCGACTTCAGCAAACGGCCAAATGAACGCCGCATCGGACAAACCGAAAGGTGGTGGAGGTGTGTTGTTTGCGATTGCCTATAAAGTAGTGGTAAATGGCGCGCCCGGAGATACTGTTACTTTATTCCCGGCCCAATTTATTTATAATAATGGATCGGGTGATGTTACCCTTACTGCCACTCCTTTTAATATTCTTATCAGCAATCCTTTAAATCTCTGTGCGAATAGTACTGGTTTGAATAACGCGGTAGAATATGGTGGCACCTTTGGAGCCGGTACTGGACTTAACAGGGGTAGCGACCTTACCACACCCATCGCGGGATATGATTTTGTCAATGATGTCAATGCTTACAATGGTGTGGGCGATGGCCGTTATGCCATTGTAAACAATATAAGTCCAAGAAGTGATCCGATCAGGACAGCTCGCAGGAGGAATACCTGTGACGTACCTTCTGTTCTTCCCATTAATAACCTTTTAAACTGTAGCAATAGAATGTTCGGCGGCTATTGGTATATTGACGGTGACCATACCGGTACAAATAACGCTATTGGCAATGTTCCTCCGGATGCTACAACTCCAAGCGGATATATGCTGGAGGTTAATGCCGACTATGTTGCTTCGGAAGTATATCGCCAAACAGTTGGTAATCTTTGCCCCAATACCTATTATGAGTTTTCGGCCTGGGTCAGAAATATTTGTCCTACCTGCGGCATAGATTCAAGTGGTGCCCAGTTTGCCGGTACACCTACTTCACCTGCCAGTGGGTACCCCGGCGTGTTACCTAACCTGACCTTTACATTAAATGATCTTGACTATTATAACACAGGCGAAATTGATACGGTAGGATGGCTGAAGAAAGGATTTGTTTTCAAAACAGGACCTACACAAAAGACCGCCACTTTTTCTATCCGCAATAATGCACAGGGAGGCGGCGGAAATGACTGGGTTCTGGACGATATTGCCATCGCTACGTGTTTGCCAACCATGCAGTATTCGCCTTCTATCGCCCCGGCCATCTGCCAGGGAAATGCGTTGCAGATCAACGATACCGTGCGTTCATATTTTAATAACTATACTCACTTTAAATGGCAGCGCAGTATCGATGGTGGCAACAACTGGACCGATGTAACAGCAAATCATGATACCACACTGACTACAGTGGGGTCACTCTATCAATTCATAACTTCTTATACTATTCCTGCTACTCATACCACTTTAGCTGACAGTGGAGATCTTTACCGCGTGATCGTGGCAACTTTAGATTCAAATCTTCTGAATGCTGCGTGCCTTTTCACGGACGCATCAACGATCATTACACTTAAAGTGCTGGATTGTGGTGTGCCGTTGGGAATAGACTTTATTTCCTTCAGTGGAAAACTGAATCATGGAAATGCTGATCTCATATGGACAACGTCAAAAGAAACCGAGCCCGTTTATTATTCAGTTGAAAGAAGCTACAATGGTACGGATTTCACCAGTATTGGAACACTACCAGGAAATAACAATTGGAACGCAGTGAACAATACGTATAAGTATACTGACATGAATGTCCAGGGCAAGGTGTGGTACCGGATCGCCATGGTTACGAAAGACGGCCATAAAAAATATTCACGCATCATTATCCTGGATGATAATAAGGTGAACTTTGGATTGACCAATGTAGTAAATCCTTTCTCTACAAAACTTGATTTCGGATTATCTGTATCTGAGAATTCAAGGATCGATGTAGCACTGCTAAACATGTCCGGCAATCCAGTGAGAAAGCAAAGCTTTAATGTGTATGAGGGTGCCAATAATTTAACCATCGTTGACACTGAAGTACTACCGGTTGGTATGTATATTTTACAAATACGAAATAAGGATCAGATCATTAATAAAAAAGTCATGAAAAAATAGAGTGTCATTTATCAAATTTGATGGCGGGAAGGAGCTTAGCTTCTTCCCGTTTTTTTTGCTTTCTGTGACTGCTTAAGCCCGATTTCCAGGCAAAGCCCAGCGAAGAGCAAATGCAGAAGTCGCTAAGGTTCTTTGCGTCGTTGCGAGTCTTTGCGTCCTAGCGTGGTGGAATGTTTTAAAACCATGCGTCCACTTTTAAAACGATTTGTTTCCTTCGTAAGGATTAATTTTACAGACAATCATGACCATGAATCCAGCTACTAAACCAAATATTGGCATTTCTTGCGGCGACCTGAACGGAATAGGAGTCGAACTGATCATCAAAGCTTTTTCAGATGTGCGCGTTTTGGAGCAATGCACACCGGTAATATTTGCGTCGAATAAGATCATTAATTTTTATCGCAAATCGGTCCCTGATCTAAATTTTAATTACCAGAGCGCAAAAGAACTAAATCGGCTGAATAATAAACAGGTCAATGTTTTTAATTGTTGGGAGGAAGAGGTGACCATCACACCAGGCCAGCTGAATGATACGGGTGGAAGCTACGCCATAAAATCATTGCGTGCTGCAGTTGAAGCATTGAAACAAAATCAGATCCAGGGCCTGGTTACCGCGCCGATCCATAAAAAAAACATCCAATCGGCGGAGTTTAACTTTACAGGTCACACTCCCTTTTTGAAAAGTTTTTTTTCTGTGCCGGATGTGGCGATGATGTTGTGTTCAGGAGATTTTCGTGTAGCTCTTGTCACTGAGCATATACCCGTAAAAGAAGTCGCGCAATACATTACCAGGGAAGCAATTTTGAGTAAGCTAAATATAATTCATCAAAGCCTGGTCAGAGATTTCAACATAGAGAAACCAAAAATCGCTGTGCTGGGTCTCAACCCTCATGCCGGTGACGAAGGATTGATCGGACAAGAGGAAGAAGATATTATCAAACCTGCCATCAAAGAGGCCAAGCACAGTATGATGGTAATAGGTCCCTATAGTGCCGATGCTTTTTTTGCAAGAGGGTATCACGAACGGTTTGACGCCGTTCTGGCTATGTATCATGACCAGGGTCTTATCCCATTCAAGACACTGGCTACAGGTGATGGTGTGAACTTTACCGCCGGCCTTTCCGTAGTACGTACTTCACCCGACCACGGTACGGCGTTTGATATCGCAGGAAAGAATAAGGCTGATGCGTCCTCTTTCCTCGCTGCTATATTTGAATGTATTGATATCATCCGGCGCCGGAATGAATATGAAGATGCCCGGAAAAATCCTTTACGAAAGATGACAGCAGAAGTGCTTGCCAACGTAGAAGACGAAAAGATCGAGGAACAGTAATTGTCAAGTCTCATTCCCAGGACTAACGATTGAAGATTTTGCTGTCGATCCCTTTGTTAATAATATAATTCTTGTAATCGATCTCAACTGTTCCCCTCTTGTTCTTTAGTTTATCTCCATTCTTTTCCGACCCGTCATCATAATCCAACGTAATTCCCTTGGGCAGTTTATAATCTTTTGTATTGAAAGAGAAAACGATCCTGTCAGGCAGTCCATAAGCCAAATATTTTGAATAACTCATCTCCAATTCATAAGTGCCGTTTTCTTTCGTCGTTGTTTTTGACCTTTTTACAAGCATACTTTTCTCGTCAACATATAAAGTTGAAAGCACAATATCTGCAGTGTCATCTTTAGGCAGTAGCTTTAAGATGCGTAAACCCACATCGTCTCTGCCCGCATCAATGATGTCATAGGCACGCATGTTGACAAAAACATTGTTGATTTTAATATTGACCGATCCTTTGGGAATAAAAGAAATGCCGGTCTCATTTAAAATGAGAAGCTTATCAGGTTTCTTATAATAAACTTTTACAGTGGCTACCGGTGCTTTAATAAATGCTACGTTGGTTTTCATTTTCCCCTCAGCCTCATAATCATTTATTTTTTCAAGCTTCGTTCTGATTTTTTGAACTATCTCTTCGACGGTCTGCGCCTTCGCATTCATTAAATTGAACAGGAAGAATAAAATTGAAAAGGAATATTTACCCCACACTTTGAAAACAGCAACCATCGAACGAAAGCTCATAAATTATTTTTTAGCTAAGAATATCTCTCCTCCGGAAAGTCCATATAGCGGAACT
>DASSFT010000359.1:0-4134 GCA_035694045.1 Chitinophagaceae bacterium | reverse complement strand
GCCAACCCGTTCCTGCAAAAGCTAAGAGAGGAAATGGCCCCGAAACTGGCGGCGACATCTGATGAAGTTTTTCTCAATACCAAATTATTTCAGCGAGTTCAATCCGTATACAATAAAAGATCAACGTTAAACCTGGACGATGAATCCATGGCCTTACTTGAACTGACCCACCGCAATTTTGTCCTGGCCGGGGCACAGCTTGACGGAAAAGCGAAAGAACAAATGAAAAAACTGAATGAAGAAGAAGCTTCGCTTAGTGCAAGGTTTGGTAACATGTTGGTGACCGGGACAAAAGATGCCGCGCTTATCATTGCTGACAGCAGTGAATTAGCTGGCCTTTCTTCGGGTGAAATTGGAGGCTATGCCCAGGCTGCCAAAAATCGTGGACTCACAGGTAAATGGGTAGTTCCTTTACAAAATACAACACAGCAGCCTGCGCTCAAATCGCTGGCAAATCGTAACACAAGGCAAAGATTGTTTGAAGCCAGCTGGAACCGCACCGAAAGATCTGATTCGAATGATACTCGTGTCGCCCTGACAAGATTGGCCGCTATACGAGCGCAAAAAGCGAAGCTCATGGGCTTCCCGAGTTATGCCGCCTGGAGATTAAAGTCACAGATGGCAGCGACACCTGAAACCGTAGATAAATTTTTCGGCGAACTCGCACCCGCAGTTGCGGTCAAAGCAAAAGACGAGGCAAAGGAAATACAGGCTGTGATTGATCAACAACCGGGAACTTTCGCATTGCAAGCCTGGGATTGGGATTTCTATGCTGAGCAGGTCCGAAAAGCAAAATATTCCGTGGACGCAAAAGAAGTGAAACCGTATTTCGAACTCAATACCGTTTTAGAAAAAGGTGTTTTTTACGCCGCGAATTTGCTTTATGGCATTACGTTTAAGGAGCGTAAAGATCTGCCCGTTTATCATCCCGATGTGCGGGTATTTGAAGTATTCGATAAAGACGGTAAACCATTTGCCCTTTGGTACTGCGACTATTTCAAACGCGACAACAAGGGTGGCGGCGCCTGGAATAGCTCGTACCTGAGCAAATCAACCATCCAAAACACGCAGCCGGTAATTGTCAACGTTGCAAACCTCCCAAAACCCGCACCTGGTGAACCGGCGTTGATCGATTTTGACAATGTTCGCACCATGTTTCATGAATTCGGTCATGCATTGCATTATCTGTTTGCGCAGCAAAAATATCCGGGCCGTCGGGTGCCACGTGATTTTGTCGAATTCCCTTCACAGTTCAATGAACACTGGGCTATGAATCCCGTTGTGCTGAAAAACTATGCTATTCATTACAAAACGGGTGAACCCATTCCGCAGGCATTGATGGACAAAATTCAACGGGCCTCCAATTTCAACGGCGGTTATGCGCTCACCGAGGCTATTGAAGCATCCTTGCTGGATCTTCACTGGCATAAGTTGAAAGCCACCGATACTGTGACCGATGTAGACGCGTTTGAATTGGCAGCGCTGAGGTCTACCGGCATTGATCTGAAGGCGGTACCACCTCGCTACCGATCCAGTTATTTCCAGCATATTTGGGCGGGAGGTTATGCATCCGGTTATTACTCTTATCAATGGACAAAAATGCTTTCCGAAGATGCGTTTGGCTGGTTTGAGGAAAACGGCGGACTGACACGTGCCAATGGTCAGCGTTTCCGCGATATGATCTTATCCCAGGGAATGACGGTAGATTATAAAGCGCTTTATAAAAAATTCCGTGGCCGGGACGCGAAGATCGATGCGATGCTGAAGAATATGGGGTTGGAGAAGAAGGCGTTTTAAATTGATTAATCAATCCTAAGTACTGAGCATATATGGGCTACGACCTTCATATAACGCGAAGAGAAGATTGGTCCGATACCGATGTCTCTGATATATCGATCGACGAATGGCTAATTTACGTGAAGGATGACAACGAATTGGAATTGACAAATGGTTATGATATTAAAATCGGGTCAGAGACGCAATATCAAAACAGTCCAGGTTTCTGCGAATGGACGGCTCATCCGACAGAACAAGAACCAAATTCGCGACCCTGGTTTTCCTACTGGAAAGGCAGTATCGACACAAAGAATCCAGACACAGCAACCATCCGCAAAATGATGCAGATAGCCTCGGCTTTGAATGCTAAAGTGCAAGGAGACGATGGCGAATTTTATACAGAAGAATATTTGGCTGATTTGGTAAGCGATACAGAGCAAAAAACTTTGCCTGGAACCCACGATAAAAAACCGTGGTGGAAATTCTGGTAAGACAGCAATAGCGGCATCGGTCCGGGCCAGCGAACATAGAATATCAGCTTGCCTTACCCATGCAAGGGTGAAAGCCTAAAATCCTGGCGATATCCCCAAATTATAAAACTTATGTTTAAATTTTCAACCTTATTTGCCGCAGTACTTTTTAGCACGATAACACACGCCCAAAATATTTATTCCGCTCTTCACCTGAATGATGAAAGAGAATACAAAACAGCAAGACCAAAAAAGATTCTAGAGACCAATACTTTCTTTAATTCAAGCGGTAAACAGGTTGACAAAAACATCAAAACATTTGACGAGGCCGGTATGCTTCTACTCGAAGAACGTTATGATGAAAGTGGCACCTTAAAAGCACGATTGACCTATACCAATGACACAGTAAACAGGCTCACCCTAACAAGAACCTTTGAAAGATGGACACAAATTGGCTATTCGAAAGAGACAGCTTTTTACAGCTATGATTCTAACAAATTTTTAATTGCTACGACAGACAGGGATCCAAATGGTAACACCCTTATGCAAACTAACCTTATTTGCAATGACAAAGGCCATCCAATCCAACTATCATTATTTGATGGCAATGGCAATCCTTACGGAAAAGAAATAGCCACCTATTTGTATGAAAAAAACAAGGTAGTAACTTCAGTAATCTCAAATGAGGGAGCTGTCTTGTCAACTGACACAATTAAGATCAGTTTTAAAGAAGCTAGTTTGTTCCCCAGTGACAGAGAGGTATATAATTCAAACGGAGATTTAACTTCCTGGACAAGAAGGAACCTGGATCAAACTGAAACAATCTTTGAAGAAGAATTTACCTACGACAAATTCGGCAACTGTACCGAAAACATAATTTATAAGGTAACGGTTAAAGAAAATGGCAAACGAAAGAAGAAGAAAGACAGGATATTTAAAAAGGAGTACAAATATTAGTAGCGAGACTTTACAGGAAGATATTGCTAGTCTATCCGAAAGAATATAAAAAAAGATTCAATGCAGATACCGATGTCTACGTGGACATAAATTTTGTAGTCGATAAATCAGGTCATGCGATAATGGGGCTGACCTGTGATAAAAAACTGAGTCTCCTTAAATGACAAAGTCAATAAACACGATATACCGAATCATTTTTGGCATCTACCTATCCATTCCACTTTGTTATTTGCTCGTATCAACCTTTTCATATTTTTCTGTTCTTGATACTTTTGGAAGGGTCCCGTACAATGATACTCTTTATAAATTGGCGAGGGAAAACAACCTACCGATCAATATCTTCCCAATTCGATACGGAGACGTTTTACTTTCGGCAACGTTTTGGGTCTATATCTCCTTTCCACTTATGATTCTCGCAAACTATTTAGTTCATAGAGCAAATCCCGAAACGATATTCTTTAAGAAGCAGGCCATCGCTCTTTTCTGTGTTTGCCTCATTTCATATCTCCTTCTCCAAACTGATCCATTCGGTGGGTGGTATTTGTCCTTCATTCTAGATTGAACCAAAAATTAATTGGATGTCTCCAACAAGGGCTTGAAAAAACCCAGTACTGTTGCTATCTGGTCTTCTAGCCCGCTTAGAGCGGAGCTGCACTGAAAAACACAGCAACTGCCTTAACTTTACCGGACAAGGCAGCCCCTGCCAGCTAATGATCTTAGAATTGCTGCGAGCAAATAACCTAAACATCAAAAATATGAAACAGTTTTATTCACTTCTGACCATTTCCCTGTTCCTGACTTTCACTGCCAATATTGCCTCTGCTCAGGATCCGAGGGAAGCTGAAATCAGGCGCCTGGAAAATCTTGAAAGAACATCTGTATTAAAAAGCGATTCAGGCGTATTGTTTGACAAAATCTGGTCGCCGAATAT
>DASSFT010000358.1:0-7346 GCA_035694045.1 Chitinophagaceae bacterium | reverse complement strand
CTTGTTTTTTCCTTTGCAACGTTTGCACTTACTGTTACCAATATAAAATACTTCGTCCATCCCGGCATGAAATGCATTTGTTTCAAACACTTCACATAGTTCATCTATCAGGGAAAAGATCACTGCGTGAACTTGTGGATGTAGCGGACAATAGCTTTTGCAATACAGGCTGTCGGGGTTAGGCCATTTATAGACTTCAGGCATCTTCACTTCCGGGGTTTCATCAAACTCGGGATATTGCAATAATAATTTATTGGGTTTATTAGCCCAGGACTGGTGCCCGAGAAGGTTGACCTGGGGAATGACCCTTATAGAATGATTATGGCAGGCCCTCACTATTTTTTTTACATCGTCTTCATTTAACGCGATACTATCGCGCAGTTCAGGATGTGATTTATACTGGTAATTATAATCAACCCGGAGGAGAAGTGTATTAACTTTCCTGGGCGCCAGTTCGTTTTCTATGAACAAGACAAATGAATCTACGTAGGATGGAGAAGGAGCAGCAATAGCAAACCCGCGAACGGGAAGGACCGAATCGAGCCTGTTTTGGGAACAAAGCCGGTTGCCCACAAAAATCACCAGTATGAAAAGAATGAATAATTCCTTTTTTAATTGCATAATTAAAAATAAGAAATTCCGGATGGGAAGGGTGCTCTATTATCATTGAAGCCTTGTCCTGTGGTCCTTGAATACCATCATTTTTCAAGAAAATAAAGCAGGGCGACCATCCCGTTAGATAACCGTTGAGTATCGGCCAGGTCAAGCCGGATGACGCGCCGGACATCATGTTTAAATAAAGAAATCCCTTCTCCGAATATAACCGGGTGGATAAGCAACCAGAAAGCATCCAGTAAATTCAGTTTCATCATTGAGTATACAGCAGTTGGACCACCAAACATCAAAATGGTTTTACTCCCATGTTCTCCAGGTTGTTTCAGCTTATTGATCTCATCTGTGATATTATGACCGATGATATGTGTATTTTCAGAGCTCCCCGGTGGCAGCGTTGTAGATAAAACATATTTAGGTACCCTGTTGTACCAGTTGGAATATTTGACTACAGCTTTTGTTGCGCCCGGTCTTTCAGCAGCTGTGGGCCAGTCACTGTTCAACAGTTCGTAAGCCCTTCGCCCGAAAAGAGCAGCGTCTGCATTATCTGTCAAACCGCAGACGAATTCCAGGTTTTCTTCTCCGCCAATAAAATTGTCAAATTCACCTCTTGGACCGGCCACAAACCCATCGAAGGAGCTATGTGCCACCAGGATCAACTTTCGCATAAGAAAATCATTTTTTTTTGCAGTATCACTTTCGGTAATCCTCCGCCGCCAGTTTTGAATGAGCTGTCGTACCGGCATAGTAGCTTGAGCACGAGGAACAACTTATGCAAATAATAACCAGGTTGAACAGTACAATCCTCATTGGCTGGTAAATCTGCAAAACTATACCAATACCCGGAACATTTGATCAGGGACTATTGGTGTCGTTTACGAATTTAGCGTGTCCAGTTTTAATTCAAGGCCTGGCCCCTTTAGTGTCGCTGCAATTTATCGCTAATAGCTTCTTCCAGGCCGACGGGCAGGGTTGAAGCCTCGTCGTCAATGCCTCTCAGCATATGCGCCTCCGAATCCCAGGTGAACACATGGCCTTCGTCACCGTTTACACTGATTCGAAAACGCCATTCGTCATTGAACAAAAATGGAATTGAATTGATAATATAGGGCACTCCGTCAACCAACAGATCAAAGTTTCTTTCTTCGGTAGAAAGCTCATGTAATTTTTCGTTGGCAATAGCACTGTTGCGTCTTGAAGTTTCATCCCTGGTTTTTTCCTGTGGCTCAGATGGCGAACCGCCTGATTGCCGACTATGAGTCGTATTGGCTTTGTTCTTGTCGGCACCGCTTTTCGCGGCGTGATTTGAAGATCTTGGCATATTATAGAATTTAGACTTTTCAGTTAGCACAGCAATTATGCCAGACAGGAAGAGGTTGAACACTATTGATATCTCGCCATCTCGCATACTACGGAACCACGAATCCGACAATCAATCTTTGTCCCCTCAATTGGAGGGATTGTTTCAAGTCCTCTTCTTACATCTCAAAATACAAATGATAATGCCTGCTGCAGTTAGGATTGAATGAGCTGCGGCAGTTGGGGCAGGAATTAGATGAATCAAAATATTCCTGGATTGTCAATTCGGTCCGGCAGACCCCGCAAAGGATCGCCTTTTTATTTCTTTCTTCTTTTGACCAGACCGCTGACGGATGCCCGGCCGTTTCGCTGTGACATTCGTAACACGGGTAATACTCACCGCAGCATTTGAATTTAATAGCAATAATATCCAGTTGCGAATGATAGTGTTCGCAACGGGTTTGATCATCGACCGTTTTCCCTTTGACCATGATGCAATAATAGCCAAAAAAATTTCACGCCACGGCGCAAAGGCGCAGCGTGTGCCTTCGTAGTAAAGTCGTTGCGTCGTCGCGTCGTGGCGTGAAACCAAAATGACGCTACTGAAATGGGAATGACCTAACCCGGAATGGGAAAAAATTACCCAACCAGGGGCACTCAAAATTGACAGAATTGCCAAAGAAAACAATTTAAAATGCATATTGACAACTGGTCTGATAATTGTCTTTTTAGGTAAAAAAATACTATGAGACAACTATTAATGTCAGGCCTGGTGGCCGGCCTTTTATTGACAGCCTGCAAAGAACACCGGTACGTAGATCTGACTTCTGGAGCCTATGTAGACCTGGAAAAAGATGAAAGTGGCAAACTGGTAGACAAGAACACGCACAAGCCTGTTTATATATATGTCGACACTAAAACTCACGACACTATTTATGGAGCGACAGGCGAGGTGATCAACGGTTATGTCGTAAAAACTGACGATGGCAAATACAAATATGAAGGCAGTGATGAGTATAAGTATAAAAACGGTGATTATAAGGTGAAGAGAGAAGGCGACGAAGTGAAGATTAAGGACGGCGATAAAAAGATAAAGATCGAAGACGGAGAAAAAAAGGTGAAAAAAGACTAATTGGCCGGCAATGATGTAAAATGGCTGCAGATCATGCAGCCATTTTTTTTTATCATATTGCCACGGATTCACGGATACAGGGCTTACGTGAATCTATTAACTTTTGCCTCTGGCTCGCGGACACGGGGCTTCCGTGTATCCGTGGCAACACATCTCCGTGCACAGCAGCTCATTTATAATCTATTCAGCTATTACCCGGATGGGTCCAGGGTCCCCTGTATTTTCTTTGTAGCAATGCTGTTGCTTCTGCGTCGCCGATAATTACTTTTTTTACTGGATCGTATTGTAGCGGGCGTCCCCCCAATTGCATCGATAGGTTTGCCATTATGCAACTTGCCGAGGAAATATGCCCCTGTTCTATATCGGCTACAGGTTTTATGTTTTTATCGATCGCCTCCAGGAAGTTGATCATATGCAGTCTCGTCGCGGGTGCGGCGTTCAATTCAATTCGATCTTCTTTCAGGTCCTCGGGATATTTCTCTTTCTCAAAAACAACATCCATATGCATATTTTCGCCATTGTCAACAGGGAAAAAATCATATTTCATCGTGCTACCACATAAAGTCCCTTTTTCGCCATAGAGTTTAAATGACCAGGGATATTCGGGGTCGGGTGGAGTGCCCCAGGTGCGATGTTGCCATACACAATTCAAATCCGGGTACTCAAATGTTGCAACCTGCGTATCGGCGATATTACTTTTGGCTGTTTTGTCAACATAAATACCACCGGTTGAGATAATTCGTTTTGGCCAGCCGAGATTAAGCATCCATCTTACGGTATCGAGCATATGTACGCACATATCACCGATGATACCATTACCATACTCCATGAACGCACGCCACCAGCGAATATGTGGCAACCCATCGTATGGGCGCATCGGCGCAGGCCCGGTCCACATCTCATAATCAAAAAAAGCAGGTACCGGTTCCACTGCAGGGTTAGCATTATTACGCATGTGGTAGTAACAACACATTTCCACGTGCGACACTTTACCCAGCAATCCGGCATCCACTATTTTTTTCTTTGCATCGAGTAAATGAGGTGTGCTTCTGCGCTGAGTGCCCACCTGGACCACGCGATTATACTTCCTGGCGGCCGCGAGCATAGCTTCACCTTCGAGTACGTCTACACTTACTGGTTTTTGTACATACACATGTGCTCCTGCTTTCACCGCATCAATTGTCTGGAGCGCATGCCAGTGATCCGGCGTGCCGATAAGAACAATGTCTGGCTTCTGCTCGGATAATAATTTTCGGTAATCACCATACAACACCGGCCGCTTATGATTCTGCTGTCGCTGGCTTACAAGAGCAGCTGCAGCTTCCAACTGGTGTTGATCAGGATCGCAGAGCGCCACAACCTCTACAGGTGCCACCTGAATCAACCGGAATAAATCACTTTTGCCATACCAGCCGGTACCGATCAATGCTACCCTTCGTACTGGAGCATCGCCCAGGAAATCCAGCCTGCTATTCAATGCGGCAAGGGTTAATGCTGCAGAGCTATTGCGGATAAACTGGCGGCGTGGGATTTTGGAAGGCATACAACAGTTGTTGAATGAAAACAATGTGGCAGTCTAAAGATAGGAAGTTTAAGAAAGCATCAGCAAATTATACACTCGCCGCCGACCTGGCCCAGGATGCAAAAAAAAAGTCCCTATTTCTTTTTTAACGTGACACGGTAAAAACTGTCTAACTCGGAGAACCGGTAAGGTGGTGTATAATTATAGTACCAGTCGGTTATAGGCAGATCGCCGTAAGCTAATGAGGGAATGAGCATGGCGATACCATTTTGCCTGAAATTAAAACCGGATATTGATTCGCCGACATTTACTGTTCCTTTAACTGTCATTGTATTCAGGTCGGTCAATTCAAGATAATATTGGGTTTTACCTTTAAAATAATCGTAATACAGAAATAACAATTTTGACTGATCGTCCGAAAGAAATGCATCGACTCCATAGCTTTTCAGGGAATCCGCCTTCCTTATCAGCGTATCGTAGCTTTTAACAATCATATCTTTTCCAGTTCGTGTATCGTAGACCTGCTTTGTACCTGTTCTTCCGATCTTCAAAATGCGCTGGCCATGATCTATCAACAGGACCTTCAGCAAGGAAAAATTGGTGCTATCAGTTCTTATCGTGGATATCCCATTGTCATTTACTTCAAAAATGAAAAATTTATTAAAAGAAGTGGCGAAGAAATATGGATCGGAAAATCTAAAAATCCACTCATAGTCACTGTTATCTATTAATGTCGTTTTTTTGGATAGAGCAGGAAAAACATTCAGGTCGTACACATACTTTCTGTAAGCATACCTTCCTGGTGTCAGGGAAGGATAAGTTTCCTTACCAACCAGGATGTAAAACCTGTTATTCAAATAATAAATTCGTCTAAGAAGGACATAATAACGGGGCGGTTCATACCCCGTCGCCGTTTTAGTGTAGCTTTCACTTGAAGGGAAACCATAATACGAGCTGGTGAAAATCATCCGAACATAATCCCTTGGAAGCAAGACATTTGTTTTTTTCCCCAGCAACAACTGATGTACAATCACCGTATCATTTTTAGCCTTTGCAGATCCTTTTCTCAGTTCAAATAAATTCCCCCTGTCAGCGGACTGAACCATTGGATAGGCTTTGTCGACCTTAATTATTTCACTTATGCTATCGTTGACACTGCCTTTGTTAAGGTTGAAGATACGTGTCCAGTTTCCGGACTCGATCTGTACGATGCTATCGGACCAAAAAACTATTTTTTGCGAAATCTTGAGTGGAGTAATTGAAAAGCTCAAACTGTCTTTGCTCGTCTTCACATTACCTGTTTTTGCATCTCTATCAGGCTGAATGTGTATGTAACCACGTGCGACGTATCCATGATCTGTCAGGTATTGTACCTGGGTATAAAGAGTATCAAAATTATTCAAAGAATCAATTAACCTGTATATACCATTAGGAGAAAGATGCTCCTGCTGGTCTGCTTTATGACGATCAAAAAGATAGAGAGACTTGAACGCGATTGCGATCGAATCGTCTAAATCTGAAAACACGCCTTCCGTTTTCTGGAATTGAGGAAATTTCCTTAAATCGTCCCGGTAGGTGATCACGGTGTCAAGAATGCTAACCGGGCTGTTCAGGCTGTCTTTCAATAAGGCCTGGAGTACTTTCGGGTTGAGTTTATGAAAAAAAGAGGTAGATGCTTCCCGTTTTGTTTTTGCATCAACTAGATAATTGTTCAGGGAGTAAATACCGACTACCAAAAGCACAAATACCGCGACGGCCATAAGAAGCTTTTCCCAAAATCGCCTGCTATCTCTTGATTTTAGCAATGGTTTGACAAGCCGGTCATGCAATATTTCTACGTGGGGAGCACCGAAATACTCGACTTCATTTAAATACCTCAGTTCCGGGTTCGTCCAGAGTTCGGTGACATCTTTACGTATGGATTCGGATTTGATGTCATTGAAAGCCTTCATCGTTCTCTTATCGTCGTCCGTGATGAGTTTTTCCTCCACAAATCGTTTGGTCCGCCAGGAAATCCTCCCGAATACTTTTTTAAAATAACCCGATACCACTCTTTCCACCAGGGATTCGTCCTGGTTGAGCACGTCGTTTATCATGGCTTCGTCTTTATCGCCGCCAACCAGCTTTGGGTAAATATTTTTGCAAACGAGGCTAAGCATAAATGGCTGCACTTCCTCTTTAAGACTAATAGCTTCCGAATCTTTCTTGCTGATCGTAGCAGCAAGGTTTTCAATAATAATTGTCTCAAGGGGAATACTTTCCATTGCAATCTTTTCTATTACCCTTGCAGCCTCTTTCACAGGGAAGGTCTCGAGATATAATTTTCCTTTGGTGTAGAAAACAGAGGGTATCTTATTCTTTAATGATTGGAACCTGGGCAGGTATTCCTCCCTGAAGGAAAAGACGACGCGATACCATTTGTTGGAATTTTCCAGCCTGTTTTTTAGCGAAACCAGTTTGTCATATTCGTTGTCTTTATCCTCCTTGCGCAACTCTGTTTTCAGCAAGTCCGGGATCCGGCCTTCGATAAGATCGGCCAGGTCATTCAGAAATTTTTCGAGAAGTCTTTTCTCAAAATTCAATGAAAATATCTCTTCAAACTGATCAAGGATCAAAATTGGAATGACTTCAAATGTTACGTCCTTTTTTTTACCTGCATTTGCTTCGCCTTCCGATGCATTGTCCTCATTCTCCTCTGTCCTGGTGAATGTAGAAAGATAAATGAACTTCGTAATGGAAGAGCCATCACCGGGAGAAGATGATTCAATAGTTACCTGGCTT
>DASSFT010000357.1:0-4781 GCA_035694045.1 Chitinophagaceae bacterium | reverse complement strand
TGTCCGCCGAAGCCTTGGCGTAGGCGGACGAGGACTATCATTTATCTGTCCTCAACATTGCTGTTGGGATCAATCTGCCTACCCCGTACCGCACCCGGTTTCCCGGGATTCGAGCGAGCAGCTCTTGACGGTACTATATGTGGCATTTCAGCATGCAAGGTTTACCCGCGAATAATGTTACCATTATAAGCCGTGAGCTCTTACCTCACATTTTCACCCTTCCACTCCTTGCTCCCCCTCACCAGGTCATTGCGATCCGCCGAAGGCGAGAAGCAAACTGGAGAGGGGGTTGGGAAGTGAGGTCATTTTCTGTGGCACTGTCTGTTCCTGACGTTTACAGCCAGGACCCGGCTCTTCACCGGTGCATTGCTCTATGCTGTCCGGACTTTCCTCCTTCCCGCACCAGGGCGGGGAAGCGATAGTCCAGCTTGTAGCAGTGCAAAGATAAATCTTTAAACAGAGAGACTGGTTTTAGCGGTCAATTTTAAAATTAGTTGACAAAATCAACTAATTTTCTTTTATTTGATTAATGAAAGAAAAACACATTGCGGAAGTGAGGGCATTTAACCGGTTTTATACGGGTATTATCGGCTTGCTGGACAGGTATATTCTCAAAAGCCGGTATTCATTGCCGGAAGTCAGAGTGCTATACGAGCTTTATCATCATAAGAATATTACGGCCAGCGAGATCATATCATCCCTGCAAATGGACAAAGGTTATTTGAGCCGGATCCTCCAGCAGTTTACCAGGAAGAGACTGGTAGTAAAAAAAATCTCGGTTGCCGATGGCCGGGCAGTTCATTTAACTCTTACACCCGTAGGAAGAAATGAATTTGAAACTCTCAACAGGGAATCGGATAAACAGATACAGGAGATCCTCGAGAAATTATCGCCCGATGATTGTGAAAGACTGACCAGGTATATGGCAGAGATCCGCAACCTATTGACCTAATCAAAAACAACTGAAACAAATGGAAGATAAAAATATCAGCATTGATACTATCAGGATAAGAACAGTGATCCAGCCGGGAGATATTGGTTTTATCATTTATCGTCATGGCAAACTTTACAGCGAAGAATATGGGTATGGGATTTCCTTTGAAGCGTATGTTGCTTCCGGTCTTTTTGAATTTTATAAATCTTATGACCCGCAAAAAGACAGGGTTTGGATATGTGAGCATGACGACAAGATCGTCGGTTTCCTTTTATTGATGCACCGCGAAAACAATGCGGCCCAGCTCCGTTATTTTTACCTGGAGCCTGGCTATCGCAATATTGGCTTGGGCAAAAAATTGATGTCCTTGTATATGAATTTTTTCAGGGAATGCGGGTACTCATCCTCCTACCTGTGGACGACAAACGAGTTGCCGGCAGCCGCTTCACTTTACACCAGGCATGGGTTCAGGTTGACGGAAGAAAAAGAATCGATGGCTTTTGGTAAGAGGCTTAAAGAACAGAGATACGAGCTAGTGGTGAGTGGTGTCCCGATGGCCATCGGGAGGTGAATGGTGAGTTGTGAGTAATGAAGTCGACTAAGATATCAATCACTTTCCACTGACCACTGACCACTCACCACTTGAGTTATTTCCGGCCATTCATTGAAGACTTGCGACGTGAAGATGAGCTTACTTTTTTGGGTGGGGCACCAGCAAGCGGTACTGAAAACGAGAATACAGAACCTTCATTCAACCTGCTGCTTACCGACATTGTACCATCATGTTCTTTGATGATCTCTGCGGAAATATACAATCCCATACCCAATCCTGATGCAATAAACTTGTTATGGTCCGACCGGTAAAAACGTTCAAAAATTCGTTTTTGATCAGCAGCTGACATACCTACTCCCTGGTCAATGACAGAGACTTTCCCACAATCTTTTACCGTTTCAACCCGCACAATTATATCATGAATGCCTGGTGAATACTTTACTGCATTGTTCACAAGGTTCATGATCACCTGCTCCAGCCTTTCCGCATTTCCTATCACCATCACTTTGCCTGTTCCTTCCTTCCTGATATGGTAAGCGGGGTACATGTAACTACTGTTTTCGATGCAGTTTTCGACCAGTACGTCCAGGTCCACCAGGTTTTTATCAAATTCCAGTTTACCTGATTTTATCTTGCTTACATCCAACAGATCGTTGATGAGGTGTTGTAATTTATTGATTGAAATATTTCCCTTGGATATATACAACTTAGTATCGTCAGGCAGATGGGGCTGGCATTGCATCAATTGCAGGTAGCCTTTCAAACTCGTGAGCGGGGTTTTTAGTTCGTGGCTGGCTACACTGATGAATTCATCTTTTCTTTCAATCTCTTTCTTTTGATCTTCGATATCTGTGGAGGTACCGAACCAGGCAATGATTTGATCATTTTTATCCCTGAAAGCCTGGCCTTTTCCCAGGTGCCAGCGATAAGCACCGTCAATCGCTCTTTTGAGCCGGTATTCCCACTCAAAGGTTTTTGCATGTGTAACGGCTTGTTGCCATGCCGCACGAGCAGGTTCAAAATCATCCGGGTGAATAACACTCTCAGGGGATTTTACTGATTGTTCAAAACTAAGACCGGTATATTCAAACCACTGTTTATTGTAATAATCGATATTTCCATCCGGCCGGGTAGTCCAAACTATGACCGGAATGTTATCGGCCAGGAACCGGAAATGCTCGCGGCTAAGGAAGAGTTCGCGAGTTCGCTCCGTCACCAGTTCTTCCAGGTGCTCATTTATTTTTGAGAGCGCATACCTGGCTTCCTCGAGTTGGATATTCTTTTGCTGTAACTGTCTTTCATTTTCCTTTTGAACGCTGAGATCGGTCAGGATGATACTCAATGCCTTTCCTTCATCGAGTTCAAGCGATGTAAATGACAGGAGAAAAGGAATCAGCTCTTTGTTTTTATTGATAAGCAGGACTTCACCTTTGCTATCCGACTCCCATCCCCTTTCTATAAGATCCCGGAAGCTCTCTTTTGATTGCGTGGGAATAAAATCAGAAAATCGAAGGCCGGTGGCCTTTGCCAGCGGAAGGCCGACCATGGAAGCAAACTGAGAATTGCTGTAAAGGATGATCTCATCGTGGTTGAGAGTGACGGCTCCTTCCTTCATTTTTTCAATAAACACGCGGTAGGTCTGGTCAGCGCTTTTTAATGTGTAAAGCTGATGACCATCGCCATTTTTAACCACCAGCGCATCTACCTGGCCATTGCGTATAGCATCGAGAGTGTCATTAGCTTCCTGGAGTTTGAGACGAAGCTCTTCCAGTTCAGTCAGGATCGTATCGTATGACTGTACTGTATTCATGGGTTTTGCCTAACCGGGTTTAAAAGTTTAAGCAATCTTTCATAATTTGACATGTCACCTATCATTTTCAGTTGGGGAAACGGAAACTCCCTCATGAGCATGGGAAGTGCAATAATATCCACACTTTTGGCCATTTGGGGTTGCTGATACAGGTCGACAACCTGCAACTCATACAAGTTTTTCAGGTGTTTTTCCAAAAAAGCCTTGAGATTAGTGATAGCCCTTGAAGAATTAGGAGATGCTCCCGTCACATAAAGAGAAAGTACATAGGGGGAAGTACCGGCCTTGTCTGGTTCGCTCTGCAATTCCTGTTTTTTCGGCATTTCTAGTTTATTTAACGGGCCGGATATCCAGCCCCACTAATACTTTTTCTTCATTAGAAAGATCCCCAATTATTTTACGTATAGGTTCCGGCACTTTTCGTACCAAAGTGGGAATGGCAAGGATCTGGTCTCCTTCGGCAAGTTGAGGTTGAACCAGCAAGTCAATTATTTCTATCGTATACTGGTCCTTCAGATGGACCTCGCAATATTTTTTAAGGTTGTTGAGTGCGGTCACCGACTTCGGTGTCTGACCTGCTACATATAACCGCAATTCCCATATTGTTGCTTCTGAAGCCATATTCATTTTAAAACTCTTTTAGTTCGTTTAGCTGGTTTACCATTACCTTTTAGCCTGCCGTTTGCCTTCGCTTCTATTTCCTTCGCTTCCCTGGCCGAGCCTATCAATACTCCCTCAGGACCTCGATAAACATCCACCAGTTTCAGCCCATTTGAGGTTATGAGAAACTCTCTAACCTCCTTGGAATGGTTCATGCCTCTCGACTTCATGATATATAATGCACGGTTGCGTTCACCGTTCATCTCAATATCCCTCACCAATATCCAGGTGTCCATTAACGACGATACATCCTCATCAGTTGTTGTCTCCTGTCTCCTGGTCAGTGCCGTCATCATCACGGTGATTCCCTCTCCCTGCAAAAGATCAATCAACCGAAGCAGCATCGAGTTTACCTCGTTAAGCATTCCAACTGATACCAGGTTGGTGATAGGATCAAGAATAACGGTTGTCGGTTTAAACTTCTTTACGAGCTTGTACATACTGGTCAGGTGCATTTCCAGTCCATGAAGTCCTGGACGGAAAGCATGAAACTCCAGCAGCCCTTTCTTAACGTACTGTTCAAGATCCAGGTTAATCGATTTCATGTTGCGGATGATCTGCTGGGGGGACTCTTCGAAAGCAAAAAATGTACATCGCTCCTTTCGTTTGCAAGTCTCTGCCGCAAATGAAGCCGCAATGCTTGTCTTGCCCGTACCGGACGTGCCGGATACCAGTATACCACTACCCCTGAAATAGCCTTTATTCTCAAACATCTTGTCCAGTGAAGGAACACCTGTTGAAATGCGCTGCGAAGAGACCTTCTTGTCGAGTGTTAACGAAGTGATCGGCAAGACAGAAAAACCTTCTTCATCGATTAAAAACGG
>DASSFT010000356.1:0-8588 GCA_035694045.1 Chitinophagaceae bacterium | reverse complement strand
GGGTTGTTAGGTAGACCACGCATTCGCATGCCCTTAGAAAGGTGCAGGGATGTCAACACGCTTAATGCCACAAGAAATTTCATACGGGGACAAAAATAATAGGGAACAATCTTGCAAAATGGCCATTAACTGGTCGTTAATAAGGGAGGGGTCAAAGTGTTCTCAGCCAGTTGTTATTTAAAGGAGCCGGCCATAAGTTGTTTATCGAAAAAAACGAGTCACTTTATATTGAATCAATTAAATCTTTTCTGTTTGCCTTAAAATAAAATCGAACTATCATCGCATTTTTACCCGGTAATTCTACAAAACCAGCCCGTAGATCACACCTTGTGCCGCTACAGGCGGGTGAGTAATTTTATCGCCCGCGAAATTGGTTTGCTGGTTATTAGTATATAAATCAAAATCAAAGCCTATGAGAATTAAGTCTACTCTTATTACAGCATTGCTATTTTTTGTAACCTGCTTCAATGCGAGCTCACAATCGCAGTGGTCCAAGAGTACACCTCCGCCAAACGGTTCAATTCGGGCCCTGGCGGTAATTGGAACAAATATTTTTGCCGGATCTTCATTCGGAGTTTATTTTTCAGCCGATGATGGAGCTACCTGGACGCAGCGAAACGGAAATTTGCCGACCGTCGATGTCTATTCGTTAGTTACCAATGGTTCTGATATTTTTATAGGAACAGGGGGGCCTAACGGAACGGGTTTGTATAAATCAAATGATTTGGGAATAACCTGGGACGACATAACCCCGGTTGGTATGTTCGACGGTAATGTATCCGTGTTAGCGTTCGATGGCACGAACATCTACGTGTCTAGCGATTGGTTCATTGATAACGTGGCCGGACACATTTTTATATCGCCGGTCATTGGTATTGATTCCTCCAGTTGGACAGATTTCACTGCCGGCTTTCCTCTAGGTACTGCAGTGCGCTCCTTAAAAGTTCATGGAGCAAATATCTATGCCTGTACATATGGCCAAGGCGTTTGGGTTTCACCAATATCTACTCCTGCCTGGACGTCTACTTCCGGGATGGAAACCTATGGTGATTATATATCGACAATCTCTTTTAATGGAACTACCAGTTTTGCCGGTAACCTTTCCGGGCTGCCTGTGCTTTACCGTTCAACAGATAATGGAATGACCTGGGAGCAATCCAGTACCAGTGTTTTTGAAGACAAACCTGTTTATGTCATCATCAATGATCAGGCTACCGTTTATGCAGGAACTGAGTTGAACGGCATGATGATGTCAACCGACAATGGAGTTACCTGGGCAACATTCAATGAGGGATTTAAAGATTCGTCCGGACAATGGTATTGTAATAACATAAATATACGGGCTCTCATTTTCAAAGGGAATTCAATTTTTGCCGGAACAGATTGTGGTGTTTGGAAAAGAGAGCGGCCGGTTATGCCACCTGTCACGCCTCCAGTCGTAGTGGTGACCCCCGATTCATTATGCACAGCTTTTCCGAATCCTGCCCGCACGACATTTACGCTTAAGGTTGGCCGCGACTATATTGGTTCAACCTTTATCGTTAAGGATGCAAGCGGCAACGTCCTTATGCAAAAACAAATAACAAATGAAGCAATGCCTGTTGAAATATCCCAGCTGGCTGCCGGCGTCTATTACATACAAGTGGGCAACCAAAACAAACGGACTATTAAGTTGATGAAGAAATAAAATGATGATGTTGCAAGTCTCAATGGCCCGGTCTTAACCAGAGTAAATCAAATTTATAGGGCTGTATCCTACATATAACAAGGATGCAGCCCTCTTTTTACCGCCGAAGCGATAAAATATAAACGGGCCGTTTGATGTATCCAAACGACCCGTTTTTTTAATGTTAAGCCCTTTCGAGTTTCTGACACTCACGACTCACGACTCACCACTCACCACTGACGTCTCACCTAGAACGCCTTCTGCTTTTCCTTCTGTGTCTTTATCTGCTTATCAATTTGCTCCTTATCACCCACCATCACTTTAGCCATCTTATCGTATTGAATATAAGCGTTGGCTGTTTCAGTCACCTTCGCAGGTGTTACCGCATGTATGTTTTTCACATAACTGTCGAGGTAGCTATCGGGCAAACCATACAGATCAAGAAAATTCAGCTGGCCGATAATACCTGCGGGAGATGAGTTTTGTAAAACAAAAATACCGGCTTCATAATTCTGAATTCCCTTCAACTCCTCTTTGGACGGTTCAATGGCGCCAAGCTTCTTTATTTCCTTTTCTATCTCCAAAAGGGATTCAACCGTGTGTTCACTGGTAACATCTGCCTGTTCATACCATATGCTGCTGCCCTTACGGTTATTCAAGGTGCTAAACGGAGAATAAGTATAACCCTTGTCTTCCCGGATATTACTCGTTATCCTCGATCCAAATGATCCACCCAGCAGGGAATTCGTCACGATCATGGGTATGTAATCTTTGTTGTCAGGAGTGAGGATCGGTAATCCTATCATGACAGTTGTTTGCGGCGCACCTTTGCGGTCGATCACCAGCGTATCGTTCACTGGCATGGCTTCAATTTTCGGATACTTTACTTCAGGTCCTTCTTTCCATTTTGTCAAAGAGCCGGCGATCGCTTTTTTTACAGCCGTCTCATCAAAGCTTCCGACCACATAGATTACAGATCGCTTCGCTCCGAAATTCTGGTTATAAAAATCTCTGACCGTTTCGGCGGTATAGCCGTCTATCATTTGTTCTGTCGGAAAAGTCTTTCCATAACGCTGGTCGCCGTACACAGCCTGGAAAAATTTTTCCTGGGCCAGCGATTGCGGCACAGATTTCTGAACTGCCAGACGACGTTTCAGATCTGATTTCAACCTTCCCACCTCACTGGCCGGGAAAGCCGGGTTGATAACG
Organism: Chitinophagaceae bacterium; assembly: GCA_035694045.1. Taxonomy (GTDB): domain Bacteria; phylum Bacteroidota; class Bacteroidia; order Chitinophagales; family Chitinophagaceae; genus VBAT01. The sequence goes on along the minus strand of DASSFT010000356.1, from coordinate 5,713 downwards.
AGATCACTGACGAGCTGAATGAAATCCGCAGCATATTCTGAAAGCACAGAGCCGGAAATAGTGGTTTGAGCAAGACCAACTGTAATGTTGAGACTGCCACCCATCATCGCGGTTTTTTTGGATAGCTCGGCAAAATTCATTTTAGTAGTTCCTTCCCGGAGAAGACGGCCCGTCAGGTCAGCCAACCAGATCTGGTTAGTCGTTTCATGTACATTTCCCGTCTTGATCACGAGGCTGATCGTTACTTTGGGCACGGTGCCGTAATGAACCAGCGTACTTCGTAACCCATTGTTATAATTTTGAATTTGCTTTGCCGAAAGTTTAAAATCTTTGGCAGTACCTCCTTCGGGAGGAGTTTCTTTTTGTGCCAGGGAGGTAAATGCGATCAGGCTGCTAATAGCTGCCAGGCAAAATATTTTTTTCATTATTTGGGTGCTTTGGGTTCAATGATCAAAATTGTTCTGTTGCTTGGACGCAGGTATTGCTTTGCCGTTTTACGGATAAGCTCAGGCGTCACTTTCTTAAATTCGGTTTCCAGCGTATTGATCTTTGCCGGGTTATCGTCAAACAACGCAAAGCAGGCAAGAAGATTGATCTTCCCGATGCCAAAATTTCCACCCATGGCATCATAAAGCCCTGAACGAATCTTCACCAATGCCAGTTGCAGATCTTCCGTCGTTACATGATTGACAATATCCTCGATCGCGAGATCGTATTGCCGGATAATTGAATCAGAGGTAATAGTAGAATCGTAGGTGATGTTGGATACCCAGAGCATCGGCCCGTTGTAGTCGTACATATTGCCCAGCGCGATATTGATCCCTCCGCCGACAGTGTTGCTATATCCCTTTTGTTGTACAAGGAGATTGTACAATTTGCTGTCTTGACCCTGCACCAGCATCTGGTCTATCAAACCCATTGCATAATATTCAGGGGTATTTCGTTCGGGCATCTTGTAGGCTACAGCGAGGGCAGGTTTTTTGGCAAGTTTATCTTCCTTGGTAAACTTCTTTTCTTTTTCCTGCACCGGTTCTTTTAGATCGGGTTTAGGAGGTAATTGTACAGATGGAATGGCTGAAAAATACTTCTCGATCCAGCCCCTGGCATCGGCAACGGCAAAATCACCTGTAACAACCAGCACGGCATTATTGGGACTATAAAATGTCTTAAAAAAACTCTGCACGTCTTCCAACTTCGCGGAATCAAGGTCGGCAAGATCGCCATAAAAATTATGCGCATTATACCAGTTCTCATTGGCATATTGAGGCATATCCAACCAGGGGAAGCCGCCGTAGGGCTGGTTCAATACATTTACTTTCACTTCATTCTTTACTACACCCTGTTGGTTAGTGAGATTTTCCTGTACGATCTTCAGTCCTTTCATCCGGTCTGCCTCCGCCCACAGTGCGGTCTCCAGTTTATGAGCAGGCATAACCTCGAAATAATTGGTAAAATCAAACCGGGTCGACCCGTTTAAGATGCCCCCGTTTTTCTGAACAAGCTGGATGAATTCCATTTTGCCCAGGTTTTGAGAGCCCTGGAACATCATATGTTCAAACAGGTGAGCGAAGCCGGTGCGGTTCTTTGGTTCAATGCGGAAGCCGATATTGTAATAAACACCCACACCAATTGTTGGTGATGTCTTATCGGGTGACAATACCACTTTCAATCCATTCTTGAGTTTGTAATAGGTAACCGGCACCTCGGGCGGCGCCTCCCGGTACCTGTCGGGTTTCTTATTCCACGCAATCAATAAACTCGGTAACACTGCAACCAGCAGTATCTTAAAAGGCAAAGAGTAGGTTCTTTTCATAACATCAAATCGTTTAGTAGCAGGGAAATAGGGGTTTAGTGTAAGGAAAAGGTAAAAGAAAAATAATAAACAGGGCCCTGAAAAAGGATTAAGGGTTGAAAGATAGGATAAATGAAGAGCTCTATACCGGGAGTACGGATGCTCTTTGAGCCAGGCGGGGCCTGGAAACAGACCGTGCAAACACCGAGGGCAGTAGGGTTAAAAAACGGGCTTGTTTTATCCGCGACAACCTGTACCTTACGTATAGTCTTTCCCTTTTGCACACTTCTTTTTACGACGTTCTGACCACTTGAATACTTGAGACACTATTGGTAGAATTTAGTAGTCTTTCCTTACGTGCCCTGTCTACAGGCAATAAAACATACTGTTATGATCAATAAAGAAAAAATAGCTAATGCTAATTACCAGCTCGCTGATGAAGCAGCAAAAAAGCTGAAGATTTACCAGCATCGGGATGACATTGGTAAAAAGGCCGAAGAGATTGAACGCATGAAGGCAAATGCCTTGCGTGAATCCAAACGAAGTGAGGTAGAGAAAATAGCGGCGGCAACGGAACGGATAGTGCGAGGTAAGGATGAAAGCCGTGAAAGACCTCCTTCCCTGAAAGTGGAAGCATTGGGATCAGCCGTCGCGCGGTTACACGAACGATCGGTTCAACAGGAGCCAAAAGGATTTGGCACCGGCTTCCTGATAGCGCCAAATATTCTTATCACCAATCACCATGTATTTGAAAGCGATGCGGAAGCATTGGGATGCGTGGCAAATTTCAAATTTCAGCGCAATTTCCTGACCGGTGAAGTCAGCGAAGGTTCCCTGTTTAACCTGCGCCCGGACATCTTCTTTTATAATAATCCAACGTTGGATTTCGCGCTGGTGTACGTGGAGGACGATTCCCTGAATTCAACCGATAAGTTGACTTCCCTTGGTCTATTGCCACTCATCGGCACAAAAGGCAAAGTCAAGAACGGGGACCATATCAACATTATTCAATACCCGCAGGGCGGAGTAAAAAAATACACGACAGAAGATAACGAAGTATTTGATATCGATGACGAGAGCGGTATTGTTTATTATTATACGGATACTGAACCGGGTTCGTCTGGTTCTCCCGGATTCAACGATTATTGGGAGGTGGCTGCATTACACTATACGGGCGTTCCTAATACAAATGAGCAGGGTCAATGGCTCACCAAGGACAAGAAGGTCTGGGATAAGAATACGATGAGCGATAAGGATGTGGATTGGATAGCCAACGCCGGGAAGAGTGTCAGTAAGATTGTTTCTTTTTTGAAGGATGTAAACCTGCCCTCAGATAAACAAAAATATATCGAAAGCATATTGAACAACAGTAAGGACCCGTTGGCAAATGCTGGCGAAGCAGCTAAATCACAAGAACCGCAACTTCAACCCCTAAACGATACGAATATGAATAAATACAATTTCACCTTCAATGGTAATGTCAATTTAAACATCAACGAAGGTATTCCCACGCCTGCTAAAGTGCATTCAAATGGTAATGGCGCCAATGTAATTGAAGGAATAGCCATGGTTCCGAAAGGTCTCGAAAAAAAAGAGAGGTTCGATGAGGACTATAGTGACAGGGAAGGATACCAGGAAGAATTTATACCCAATTTCAAAGTACCAATGCCTACTGTAGCTGCTGCCCGCGACAGGGAACTTTACCGGAAATTTGAACAGGCTAATCCTTTCATTGTTCCATACTATCATTATTCACTTGTGATGAACAAGAAAAGAAGAATGGCTATGTGGACGGCTTCCAACGTAGACTATAATTCAAAATTCCGCGACAAACGCGATAGGAACGAATTGGGGAATGGTGCCTGGCGGCTTGATAAAAGAGTACCGGCCAAGTACCAGATACAGGCAGAAGAATTTTATGATCCTGCTACCCTGGTGGATAAAGGCCACCTTGTAAGGAGAGACGACAATTGTTGGATGCCACTGAAAAACGGCAGGACAGATTCTTTAGGGATAGAATATGCCAATGCCGATACGTTCCATTGGACCAATTGTACACCGCAACACGAGGCCTTTAACCGGGATATGTTTGAGTATACAAATGTGGGCAAATGGGGTGTATTGGAAAATGCAATTAAGAGCCAATTGGATAAGTCTAACGATCCACAAAAGGATTTTGGCCAGCGAGCCTGTGTACTCGCGGGACCAGTGCTGGCGGATGATGACCCCGAATACATGGACATCCAGTATCCCCTTAGATTTTGGAAGGTCTTTGCCATCAACAGTGATTCCGACGGTAAACTGGTATATGGCTTTTTATTAAGCCAGGCTGACAAGATCAGGGAGGCAGGATTGGAAGCCAGGCCCAGGTTTCCCCGGATGGTAAAAGCCATGCAGGTAAGCCTGAAAGTAATTGAAGACTTAACGGGCGTAGTGTTTGCGGCAGAACTGCATGCCGTTGATGTGAAGCGCGGGAATGATGTGGTGCCTACAGAAAGCCTCAGTGATGACTTGTCGAATTTGGAGACCAGGAAACGGACTCTCAGCTACGACCGTAAATAGTAGTAATTCACGGATTACATTGTTAAATATTAAGTTTTAATAAGGTTGCATATACGTATGCAGCCTTATTTTTTTGAAAAAAATTTTCATCGGAGATTAAAGCCAAATTAGTATTCACATCATATTGACATCCCATAATAAAAAAATATTGTACGATCACAATTCCTTAATCATTTCGTAACAATTTCGAAAGCAAAAAAAATCTTCTCAGGCATTTCTTTGCGCCGGGAAATAATAAGAACGTGGAAGCTATCCAGCTTCTATACCACCCACTTTGATTTATTCTTTCCTGCTTGCCATAGCACAGTTAACCGTTAATCACTACAATAATTTAAAACTTATGAGATTGTTGAGCATTGCCGTAAGTAAACGCATTGCGCGCAGGCACCTGTTGCCATTTTACCTGGCCCTGGTAATTTCCTGCATGGCTTCGGCACAGCAGAGGACAATTACCGGCACAGTAAAAAACTCCGAAGATGAGCTACCCATTAGCAAGGTTTCCGTACAGGTAAAAGGCAGCGAAACCGGGACCACTACTGATGAAAAAGGAAACTACAGTATTAAAGCCGAAAACAAGCAGTCACTGGTATTTTCTGCGATTGGATTTACTCCGGTCGAGGAGAAAATAGGCACCCGCTCCGTGATCAATGTCTACTTTGTAAATTCTTCCAAAGAACTCGAAACCGTTGTGGTGACTGCATTGGGTATAAAACGGGAAGAGAAAGCACTGGGTTATGCAACCAGCACAGTCAAAGGAGAAGAACTGACAGATGCGCTGTCAAACAACTGGACCGACGCCCTGTCCGGGAAAGTGGCTGGATTAAACGTTATCCGATCCAATAGTGGTCCTACCGGATCCAATAAAATTATCCTTCGCGGGGAAAGCAACCTTACTAATTCAGAGGAGAACGAGGCATTGATCGTAGTAGATGGAGTTGTCATTAATCATGGCAGCGGAAGACGAAGCGCTATCAACGGTGAAACAGCTTATGGAGTAGCCAGCGATAATATGCCGGTTGATTATGGCAGTGGGTTAAATGATATCAACCCGGAGGATATCGAGTCCATCACGGTATTGAAAGGAGCGGGTGCCGCGGCATTGTATGGGCAAAGAGGGGCGCATGGAGCGATCATCATTACCACAAAATCCGGTGCAAGAAAGAAAAAAGGACTCGGGATCATGTTTAATTCCAATGCATCTATAGAACAGGTGAACCGCTGGCCCGACCTGCAATACGAATATGGACAGGGGCTGGATGGAGCACCCTATTATTCTTTTGGCGCTGGTCCCGATGGCGCCAGCACCAGCGCTACCAGTTCAGCTTATGGCCCAAGATTTAATGGGCAAATGTTCTACCA
>DASSFT010000355.1:0-5584 GCA_035694045.1 Chitinophagaceae bacterium | reverse complement strand
AGCGATACTTCCATATTCTTCTGAAATGCATTGACCGTCCAGTTCAGGCCACCGATTGCCCCGCTTATCATTTCGATGGATACGACGCCGCTGTCTTCAAAATCAATAATACCGCCATGGGCGAAGTTTTTACGAATACCGCCAACTGTTTTCATATCGCCCAGTAACCAGAGCAGTGCGTCAACATAATGGCTGAATTGAGTAAATAATGTACCTCCATCCAGCAGCTTATCACCTTTCCATGAATCAGCATAATAGGCAGGGGGCCGGTTCCAGAAACAATTCAACTGGAAACTGTACACTGTTCCCAGTTTATCTTCTTCAATCAGCTTCTTTAAGGCGGCAAGGGCGGGGTTGTACCGGGTTGATTTTACGACAAATAGTTTTTTACCGGCTTTTTCCGATTCCCCGATCATTTTTTTTGCGTCAGCAGACGAAATGCAAAGCGGTTTTTCGCAAAGGACATGTGCTCCTTTTTGCAAGGCTTTAATAGAATGTTCCGCATGAAGACCATTAGGGGTACAGACAGCCACCACACCCGGTTTGTTTTCGTTCAAAAGATCATCAATGGAACAATAGACCCGGGCATTATAGGGCTTTGCAAGCTCCACGGCCCGTTCTTGAATGATATCGCAAACAGCCACCAACTGTCCATGCCGGGCAGCTTCTACAGCGTGACGGGGAGCGATTCTTCCACAACCGATTATTGCAAAATTCAATGGTGAATTCATGTATCAATAAGAATCCCAAATATAGAACATACAATACCGGGCGCAAAACATGAATGAAGGTGATTCGCTGGTAGATTAAGTACAGCAAAAATCCCGCGCCGTGCCGCGGGATTCAATAAATTTTATGATTCCAACTATTACTGCGCTCCCTGCATGCCGCTTTGCATATTTTCCTGCTCGGCTTTCAGGTTTTTGCGTTTGAATAGGGATACGTCGAATTTACCAAAACGATAGGCGAAGTTTAACCGGAAGAATTGCTGGTCGCGTGTACGATAGCTTTCCTGTGTGAAGCTATAAGCCTGTGTAACGACATCGCTTTTCCTGGTCTTGAATATATCACTCACGCTAAGCGTTAATGAAGCTGTTTTGTTTTTAAGGAATTCATATCTCAAAGCAGCATCCACGCCATAAGTTGGTTTGGAATAACCCTGGGAGCTACCGCTCACATTAGGACCAAAGCCACGTCCCATACCACCGCCGCCTGAGCTTGCGCTTCCGCCCGGTGACAAAACTGTTTTGGAATTATAATCACCTGACAACTGCAGGGACAGGTTTTTGGGCAATTTGAAGGTATTGTTGACCTTGGCGAACCAGCTGTTCATTTGTCCTACTGTAGTGACCAGAGGATCATTTGAATTGATCTTCGAGGTATAAAGATTCAGGTTGGTCGTGATATCCCACCATTTGGCCAGTTTATTTTTTGAAATGATTTCCAGACCGCCTACAAAACTTGAATTGGCGTTGATGAATGTGTTAACAAATACAAGTGAATCAGTGACCGGGTTTATTTCCTGGGACTGGTAGCGCGTAATGAGATCAGTCGTGTATTTGTAATAAACAGAGATCAACAGGCTATTACTTTTTGGAAAAGTTTTTTGATAAGCTAATTCAATTGAATTGGTGAATTCAGGCTTAAGATTGGGATTTCCCCTGCTTAAGTTCAATGAATCTGAATAATCAGTAAAAGGAAACAACTGGAAGAAATTAGGGCGATTGATACGGCGGCTGTAGTTCAGCTGTAAATCCTGGTTGCCTTTCAGTTTTTGTGTTAAGAAAAGACTTGGGAAAAAGCTGATCGGGTAGCTGTTGCTGTAGCTGCTCGAGGTATCTGCAAAGCCAGTTCCACTTTTTACACTGGAATGCACTGTTCCGTGATAATCGGAACTCTCCACCCTGAGTCCGAGCTGGTAACCGAAATTCTCTTTTATTCTCCCGCTATAGGTACCATATGCTGCCAATACCCTGTCGGTATACTTATAGTTTGAAGAAAGCGGTGCAAGAATAGTTACCGATCCATCCGGGCGTAGAATGCCGATATCATTTTTGCTATCAACATCCCTTTGCGAGATCCTGGCCCCTGCTTCGAGCTTTGAAGTTGCGCTGATGGGATTGGCATAATCAGTTTGGGCATTGAATTGTTTAAATGATCCGCTTCCTACCTGTTGTTGATCGTATGAAGATGTTTGAGGCCCACCTGCAACAGCAAAAACATCGTTCATGATAAGGTTGGAGTTCGAATTGCGGCTCCTGTTATAGTTTATGTCGGCGGAAAGCTGGTGGCCATTCTGCGGGAAGTTGTGCAAATAGCTTAAACTGGTACCCAGGTTCCTGAAATTACCGCTTGTATTGGCAGTTCGATTGGTATACGAAGTCTTGTTTCCACTGGAGAGAACAGTATCCACGTAAATATCGCTGAGCGTATAGGGTTTAAAATTTCCTCTTACTGCCAGGCCGGAAAGCGTGATCGTATTGCGATTGTCCAAAAAGTAATCAAAGCCCGCACGTCCAAACATGAAGTAACCGTCATTGACGTTTTTGTCTTTCTGGGTAAGATTTGTATAAGGAGGTTTCAAAAATGTCGAGCGGGTCGTTGTACCATTTGAAATGGATTTGCGCTGACCATAGTTGGCATTTGCGAAAACATTGATCTTGCCTTGTTTTAAATTGATATCGCCACCTACATTTATTTTGGCACGCTCATCTATACCGGCTCTCAGGTTTCCACTGTACCCCGCTTTCCTGTTTTTCTTTAAAACGATATTGAGAATACCCGCGGTACCGCCCGATGCATCAAACTTTGCGGATGGATTTGTGATTACTTCAACGCTCTGGATCTGGTCGGCCGGTATCTGTTCTAGCGTCAGGGTTGTTGGTCTTCCGTCCACATATATCTGGGGAGTATTGTTTCGTAAGGTCACATTGCCATCAATATCTACTGACACGGAAGGAACATTCTTCATTACATCAACCGCGGTACCACCGGCAGCCATGAGGTCTTTGTCAACATTATAAATTTTCCTGTCGATAGCCAATTGCACGAGGGGCTTGGTGGAATTGACGGTTACATTGCTCAATAATTTTTCATCAATGATCAATTTGATATTGCCAAGGTCTTTGTCGAGGTTTCCGATCATAGACATCATATCCTGGCCACCTGTATTGGAACGCATGGATTGCATGGTCTTCATGTCTATCAATGAAAGACTCTTCTGGAAGGGTTTGAACCCGATAGCAGAGATCACCAGCTTTACCTGGCCCATCACGGGTACGTTTTCCAACCTGAAGTCGCCGTTGGCCTGTGTCAGCATTCCATCCAATATCACATCTTTCCTTTTTTTGGAAACGGAATCATATTTATTTACCAGGAGCTGTACAGAAGCAGCATCGACGGGTTTATTGGTAATAGAATCTATTACTTTTCCATAAAAACTACCATTCATTTGTGGACCGCCGCCACGATTTCCGGCTCCCATGCCGGGCATCTGGGCCGAAACCAAAGCAGAGGCTAAAACCAAGGATAAAGCAGTAAGAAATTTTCTCATCTGAATTTTTGTTTGACATTGGACGCCGAATACTAAACTAACTTGCTGACACGGGCGTGACTGATTGATAAAAGGTAAAAGCAGTCAGAATACCGGCGTTATTTGTTTAAAAAGAAAAAAAATAAAAGGTTTATTGCGCCAATTACAAAACCGGTGATGGCGCCTGCAATGCTGTAATAGTCCAAAACAGGTTCGAGAGACTTTTCGATACGGCTGGCACTAACGCTTGTTATTTTGTTTTTCACCAGGGTTTCAATATCCAACTGGTCTTTGATCCCGCCCGCAAATTTTTGTAAGACCTGGGGAAAAAGAGCCTCTATTTCTTTCAAAAAAACTTCTTTCAGGGAATGAATGGTCTTATCGCCGATAAACATACCGATGACCGGCATCTTTTCCTTTAATTTATGACGGAGGAAATCATCTACGTGCGACTCAACAACCGGCATTACGGATTGTATGTTTGAGGGATCGACGATTTTTTTTTCGAGATCAGCAAATGAGAATTCCGCCTTCACGGTTTTTCCTATCACCTCTGCAAGCTGTTGCTGACGCGAGGGGATAACCCGGTAGACAAGGATCTTTCCGGCTATGCGGGTAAGAAACCAACCAAGTAGGCCTGAGAAAATGGGAATAATTAGGGACCAGTAATTCATGATTAAGGATATGATAAAAAATCAACCCCGGCTCGATTCATGCGAAACCGGGGTTGGCGGGGTGGCTAATGGGGCTCGAACCCACGACCCTCAGAACCACAATCTGATGCTCTAACCAACTGAGCTATAGCCACCATTTTTGATCAAAACGGAGGCAAAAATAATTAAAATGAGTCTTGCGAAAAAATTAACTGTCCACATATCAACTTTCCTTTCGCAATTTTTTTATAGGTTGGTATCATCATTGCCGTTTATCAAAAAGCCGCTCAAAACACTTGTTAAAAGCCTGTAAAGGCAAGAAATTCATCGTTTTTGCGTTATTTTTGGATTATGCAAAATGCTTTAAAATACCTTTTGAATATGAAACGACTTCCAATAGTGATATTGACACTTGTAGCAGGATTTTTCCTGGCATTCCAGACGCTTGGAACCGGTATAAAAAATCCACCCCCCACCAAATATGAAGAAATCCTGAAACTGGTTGGAGAAATGCTTAGCCAGGCGCACTATAGCCCGCAGGATATCAATGATGCGTTTTCAAAGAAGATTTTCAAGAAATATATCGATGAACTGGACCCTGAAAAGACCATGTATCTCCAGGGAGATATTGACCAGTTGAAAAAAAACTATGAAACGAAGATCGATGACGAGATAAAAGGTTCTACCGTTGAATTTTTCCTTGCCGCCGGCAAAACTTTTAATACCCGGATGGAAGAGGCAACGCTTATTTGTAACGATATTTTACAGAAACCCTTTGAGTTTAATACTGACGAAGAAGTGGTCCTCGACGGGGACAAGTTGAATTATACAACCAGTGCTGCTGAAATGAAAGAGAGATGGAGAAAGAAATTAAAGTTCATGACCCTTGAACGCTATTCCGACCTGCTCGATACCCGTGATAAAAACAAGGGTAAGGACGGATTTGTGGTAAAGACAGATGCGGAACTTGAAAAAGAAGCCCGCGAGAAAACCAAGAAGGTCATAGATCGCTTATTCGAACGATTCCGTTTCAAGTTCAATGATGATGATAAATTCAATGTATTTGTAAATGCCATCACCACGACGATGGACCCGCATTCAGAATTCTTCCCACCAGTAGATAAAAGATATTTTGATGAAGAAATGAGCGGCCGGTTCTTCGGTATCGGTGCTTCTTTGCAATATGATGAAGGAAATATCAAGGTGGGTAGCATCCTGACCGGAAGCCCGGCCTTCAAATCAGGTGAGTTGCAGGTAGGCGACGTGATTCAAAAGGTCGCCCAGGGCACGGAAGAACCTGTTGATTTAACCGGTTACGTAGTAACGGATGCTGTAAAACTGATTCGCGGTAAAAAAGGAACCGAGGTCAGGCTTACAGTGAAAAAACAGGATGGTACGA
>DASSFT010000354.1:0-2853 GCA_035694045.1 Chitinophagaceae bacterium | reverse complement strand
CCACTATTGTATCCGGTATTCTGGTTGAAAATACCCATCTCTTTTCCGACTGTTTGCGACGCGAAGTAACCATTGATTTTTTTCTGCCAAAAAACGTAGCCGATCCCCGCGCTATGAGCCTCCTGCTGATCAATGACGGCCAGGATATGAAAACCCTGGGGTTGGAAGCAATTCTTACAAAGCTTTATGCAGAAAATGAGATCGAACCCCTGCTTTGCGTGGCCATTCACGCCAATAAAGACAGGAAAAAAGAATACGGGATGGCCGGGCAACCCGATTTCCTCGGCAGGGGCAATAAAGCTGGGCTTTATACTTCATTCATCCTTGATGAACTTCTACCATATATAAACAAGACCTATGCCCTCGATTCATTTAAAGAGAAAGCCTTTGCCGGCTTCTCTCTCGGCGGGCTGATGGCATTGGACATCGTTTGGAAACACCCGGGTCAATTTAGCAGGGCCGGTGTGTTTTCCGGTTCTCTCTGGTGGCGAAGCGTTGACCAGGACGACGAAAGCTACGACGACGATAAGCACCGTCTCATGCAGCAACAGGTCAGGAACGGGACCTTTCACCCAGGGCTGAAATTTTTCTTTCAATGTGGCAATATGGATGAGACCAGGGACCGGAATGAAAACGGTATCATTGATTCTATTGACGACACACTTGACCTGATTAGGGAGTTGGAAACAAAGGGCTATGAACGGGAAAAAGACATATTCTACCTCGAATTACCGGATGGTCATCATGACGTTGCTACCTGGGGAAGGGCTTTGCCGGTGTTTTTGAAATGGGGGTGGGGAAGACAGTCGATAGTCAATAGTCGATAGTCTTTAGTCGATAGTGGATAGTCGCTGGATACTAGATGCTGGATGTTGGATGATGGATGCCGGATGCGGATGTGGAAATTGGATTGTGGGCGTCTGCCTCTAAGACCTTCATTGCGAGGAAAATAGCGACGAGGCAAAAAAAGGATTTGTTTATACTTTTTTGTATAAACGATACGTACCTTTGTGGCAATGAAAATAGAAACCGCACAACTTCCCCAAAACAATGGTACAAAAGCCGAACTCAGCACAATTGAAAGCGCTGTTCTGACTGATTACAAATATGGCTTTGTCACCGATATTGAAGCAGATTCTGCACCAAAGGGATTGAATGAGGATATTGTCCGATTCATTTCTGCAAAAAAGAACGAGCCTGAGTGGATGCTGGAATGGAGGCTGAAAGCCTATCGTCACTGGCTAAAAATGGAAGAACCAAAATGGGCTAATATCAAATATCCCCCGATAAATTACCAGGACGTCATTTATTATTCAGCTCCCAAGCAAAAAATTAATCCCAAGAACCTGGATGAGATCGACCCGGAACTGAGAAGGACTTTTGAAAAGCTCGGTATCTCACTGGATGAACAAAAACGTTTGACCGGCGTAGCCGTGGATGCTGTCATCGACAGTGTTTCTATAGGTACAAGTTTCAAAGAGCAACTTGCTGAACTGGGTATTATCTTCTGCTCGATGAGCGAAGCTATCCAGGAGCACCCGGACCTAATAAAAAAACACCTCAGTTCGGTTGTGCCTATTACCGATAACTATTTTGCCGCTTTGAATTCGGCGGTTTTTAGTGATGGTTCATTTTGCTATATTCCGAAGGGCGTTCGTTGCCCGATGGAACTATCCACTTATTTCCGGATAAACGCAGAAAATACAGGCCAGTTCGAAAGAACCCTGATCGTAGCGGAAGAAGGCAGTTATGTAAGTTATCTCGAAGGTTGTACAGCACCAATGAGGGATGAGAACCAGTTGCATGCTGCCGTTGTCGAACTGATAGCAATGGATAATGCCGAAATAAAATATTCTACCGTTCAAAACTGGTATCCCGGCGATAAAGAAGGCAGGGGAGGTATTTATAATTTCGTTACCAAGCGGGGAATATGCAAGGGATATAATTCCAAGATCTCGTGGACGCAGGTGGAGACAGGATCATCCATTACCTGGAAATATCCAAGTGTGATTTTAAAAGGAGATAATTCCGTTGGAGAGTTCTACTCCGTTGCCGTAACCAATAATCATCAACAGGCAGATACCGGGACCAAAATGCAGCACCTGGGAAAGAATACCAAGAGCCGAATCGTGTCTAAAGGAATTTCTGCAGGTGTCAGCAATAATAGCTACCGGGGCCTGGTGCATGTCGGAAAGAATGCCCGCAATGCCAGGAATTTCTCTCAATGCGATTCGCTATTGTTAGGCGATCGCTGCGGGGCGCATACATTCCCTTATATCGAAGTAAAAAATAAATCAGCGATCGTGGAGCATGAAGCCACCACGTCAAAGATCGGAGAGGACCAGATATTTTACTGCAACCAGAGAGGTATCGATACTGAAACGGCTGTGGCGCTTATTGTAAACGGTTTTGCCAAAGAAGTGATGAACCAGTTGCCAATGGAGTTTGCCGTGGAAGCGCAAAAATTACTGGCGATTAGCCTCGAGGGAAGTGTGGGATAGTATAAAGTCGATAGTCTATAGTTGATAGTAGGTAGGCAGGCTCATAATTAATAACTCAAAACTCATAATCATAACTCATGCTGAAGATTCAGAATTTACATGCAAACGTGGAAGGAAAGCAAATACTAAGAGGTATCAACCTGGAAATAAAACCAGGTGAAGTACATGCTATCATGGGACCTAATGGTTCAGGTAAAAGCACGTTGGCATCTGTGCTCGCAGGAAGAAAGGAATATGAAGTGACGGAAGGTTCCGTCGAATTTTTAGGCAAGGACCTGCTGGATCTCGATCCCGAAGAAAGGGCCGGCGAAGGATTATTCCTGGCTTTTCAGTATCCTGTAGAAATACCAGG
>DASSFT010000353.1:0-5577 GCA_035694045.1 Chitinophagaceae bacterium | reverse complement strand
CGTGAGTCGTGAGTCGTGAGTCGTGAGTCGTGAGTAAATTACCAGTCAAGGTACGCTTATTCACCATTCACCATTGACCACTCACCATTCACCATTCACGGCACATTAATATACTTATGTATTTGCAGGCTCAGTTCCCATTGGGGATGGGCCTTAATATAGTCGATGATCATCGGCGTCATCTGGGCGGCCTTACTCCATTCGGGTTGGAGATACAATTTGCACCTGGGAGAAACCAACCCCGCATATTTTTCAGCCCAATCAAAATCGCTTTTGTTGAAGATGATCACCTTCAGCTCATTGGCAAAAGGGAGAATGTCCGGCAAGGGGGCTTTGAACTTTTTAGGTGATAAGCAGATCCAGTCCCAGGCTCCGCTCAATGGATAGGCGCCCGAGGTTTCGATATGTGTTTTTAAACCTGCCGCATGTAATTCATTTGTCAGTTCATCCAGGTCATACATCAACGGTTCACCGCCTGTGATCACAACTATTTCCGCCGGTGTTTCTTTGACCTTTGTTCTCAGGTCTTCAATCTTCAGTTCCGGGTGTTTACCCGCTTCCCAGCTTTCTTTGACGTCGCACCAAACGCAACCAACATCGCACCCACCCAGCCTGATAAAATAAGCTGCCCTTCCCTGGTGAAATCCTTCACCCTGCAGGGTATAAAAATGCTCCATTACCGGGAGCATCGTTGTTTTAATCGTATCGTTCGCTTCTTTCATGACCTTCCATGCTCCACATTCCGGGGCCGGTTTTAGTTATTCATTTCACAAGATCTGTATGTGTTTTTCATCAAGGCCGCGATGGTCATCGGGCCCACACCACCAGGCACAGGAGTTATCCATGAACATTTGGGAGCTACGTTTTCATAGTCCACATCGCCTTTCAATTTGAAACCACTTTTCTTTGCTTTATCAGTTACTCTTGTTATACCTACATCTATCACAACTGCGCCCTCTTTTACCATATCTGATTTTACATACTCAGCGATCCCGATAGCCGCTACTATGATATCTCCCTGGAGGCAAATTTCCTTCAGATTTCTTGTTTGCGAATGGCAGATAGTGACGGTACAATTGCCCGGGTTGCCCTGTCCGCTCAGCAAAATGCTGATCGGTCTCCCGACAATATTGCTACGTCCGAGAACAATAGCATGTTTGCCTTTTGTGTCAATTTTATAATGTTCCAATAACAACATGATGCCATAAGGAGTTGCAGGTACAAAGGTCGGTAGACCTTCGACCATTTTTCCTATCGTAATGGGGTGAAACCCGTCCACATCTTTATCGGGATTGATGGTATCGATCACTTTTTTATCGCTGATATGCTTGGGTAATGGCAACTGCACCAGTATGCCATCGATATCCGGGTTCCTGTTGAGCTCTTCAATCTTTTCGAGCAATTTATTTTCGGAAATACTATCCTCCAGTCTGACCAGGGTGGATTTAAAACCAGTCTCTTCACAGGCTTTTACCTTGGCACTCACATAAGTTTCGCTGGCCCCGTTATTTCCTACCAGGATAGCTGCCAGGTGCGGTATTTTCTTTCCTTCGATGCCCCTTTGTGCCACATTGATTTTCAATTCGTCTTTGATCGCCTGCGCGGCTTTTTTACCATCTAATATTTGCATGGCGCAAACGTACTGAAAGTTGCTGGATACTGGATGCCGTCATTGCGAGAAGCGAAGCGACGAAGCAACTGGATGCTGGATGCTAGATGCTGGATGATCTCTGCTGTAAAGGACATCCCGATTTGGTTTTTTTCCGGCGAAATTGAGTTTTTAAAACTGGGAAACCCGGCCAATTCAGCATGGCACAAAACGGCTCGAAGTCTAATTTCATTTGATAGTAAAAACTTGCAAATGAAAATTAAACCTGTTGTTTTTTTTATTCTTACCAGTTGGTCTATCTCTTTACAGGGACAGGTCCTGGGAAGGCCCCTGGCTGCATCTTACCAGGGGATGGGGGCCTACAGCTTACACCATGTGGATGTTTTTTCATTTAATTCCAACCAGGCTTCCCTGGCACAAATGAAAAATGCAGGAGCCGGTGTTTACGGGGAACGAAGGTTTTTACTGGAAGAATTAAGTAACTATCATCTTGCCCT
This sequence comes from Chitinophagaceae bacterium, assembly GCA_035694045.1. Classification (GTDB taxonomy): domain Bacteria; phylum Bacteroidota; class Bacteroidia; order Chitinophagales; family Chitinophagaceae; genus VBAT01. The sequence goes on along the minus strand of DASSFT010000353.1, from coordinate 3,471 downwards.
GGCAGTTCCTACCCGGTCGGGCAATTTTGGATTGAAAGCAAACTATTTTGGTTCCGCCGTCTTTAACGAAACCCAAATCGGATTTGCCTATGCCCGCAAACTCGGAAATAAAATAGATGTTGGTGTTCAATTTAATTACAACGGCATCAAAGCTGCCGGATATGATAAAGCTTCAGCTATCAGCTTTGAAGCAGGCACCGTTTTTCATCTCTCGGAAAAATTGCATACAGGCTTCCACGTCAATAACCCGGTCGGCGGCAAATTTGGTAAAGGTCATTCGGAAAAATTACCCTCGGTTTATACAGCTGGTTTTGGATATGATGCTTCCGAAAAATTTTTCTTTAGCCTCGAAATGGTTAAGGAAGAAGAACAGGAAGTAACTATAGTCGCAGGATTTCAGTATAAATTCATCCCCCAAATACTGCTGAGAACAGGAATATCTTCCGCCACCTCATCGATCTCATTTGGACTCGGAATATCCCTTCGCAACCTTCGGTTTGATGTTGCGGCCAGTTATCACCCCCAGTTGGGCATCAGCCCGGGTCTATTATTGCTATATGATTTCAAACACAGGGAGGATTGAAAAAGATCTTCCTGATATTAGTTATTGCGGGATGGTCAATACCTGTTTGCATAGCACAGGATTTACCCCCGGCTGCAGAGCAACAGCTGGAAAAGCTTACCGAATCAACACAAGCGGAAACAGAAGATGATTCTTACCTCCAACAATTGGATCAATTCCGGAAAGATCCCATAGATATGAATACAGCCGGTGAGGCCGAGCTGATTGAGCTTGGAATAATCAGTAGGGTTCAGATACAAAACCTTCTCTCGTATCGCAGGCTCCTCGGAAAACTGGTTGATATCTATGAATTGCAGGCTATACCTTCCTGGGACCTCGCGACTATCCGGAGGCTCTTACCATTTATAACAATTTCATCTCCGCTTAGCGCAAAAGATGATATAAGCCATCGTTTCAGGGGCGGCGATCATGTCATTTTAATTCGCGTATCACAAGTACTGGAAACATCCAAAGGTTTTGCCGAATCCAAATATCCGGGCTCGCCACAAAAAATCTTTTTTCGTTACCGTTATTCTTATAAAAACTTATTGCAGTTCGGGATATTAGGCGATAAAGATGCAGGCGAACGGTTTTTCAAAGGAGCACAAAACACAGGTTTTGATTTTTATTCGTTTCACCTATTTGCGAGAAAACTCGGTATCGTCCAGGCGTTGGCCATTGGCGATTTTACTGTCAATCTCGGGCAGGGTTTGATAGAATGGCAGGGCCTGGCTTTTAATAAAAATGCCGAACTCACCAGTATCAAACGTCAATCACCGACCCTTCGGCCATACAATTCCGCCGGCGAATTTAATTTTTATCGTGGTTTAGGTATTTCCATAAAAAAAAGATTTTTTGAAACAACAGTCTTTGCTTCACTACGTAAGCTAAATGCAAACTTGGTGGATGATACGGTCAGTCATGAAGAAACCATTTCCTCTTTCCTCACATCTGGCAACAATCGCACAGCAGCTGAACTGGCTGACAGGCATTGCCTGCAACAAATCGCAATCGGAGGCAATATAAAATTCAGCGACGATAATTGGCATACCGGCGTAAACGCCATCTATTGTCATTTTTCCAGGACTCTCGGCAATTCCGAAGATCCTTATGATTTTTATGGCATGAGCGGGAAATCCTGGTATAATGCCAGTGTCGATTACAGTTATACGTTTCGCAATCTTCATTTTTTCGGCGAAGCCGCGGTGGATAAGGATTTCCACAGGGCGTTTATAAATGGTCTGCTGGTAAGCGTGGACCCCCGCGTCGACATTTCATTTTTACACAGGAGTATCAATGAAAGATACCAGGCATTAAATGGAAATGCTTTTACAGAGAGCAGCTCTCCCTCAAATGAAAAAGGGTTCTATGCCGGTATATCCATTCGTCCCGCTGCCGCCTGGCAAATAAACGCCTACAGTGATATCTATAAATTCCCCTGGCTGAAATACCGGGTGGATGCACCCAGCTATGGAAAAGATTTTTTGATCCAATTCACCTACACTCCGAACAAACAAATTGAAATACATGCGAGGTACCGGAATGAAACAAAACAGTTAGACCAGGGCTCAGGAATCACCAACTACCTTGCCCGGATTAACCGTCAAAACTGGAGAATACAGGTCAACTACAAGATAAGCCGGACATTAACTTTGCGCAACCGCGTGGAATTAACCGGGTTTGAACTCGAGGGCCATAACAGCGAAAAGGGTTTCCTTAGTTTTTTTGATTTCATCTACCGCCCTTTGCTAAAACCGTATTCCGGTATCTTGAGGTTGCAATATTTTGAGACAGGCGGATATGATTCACGGATTTATGCCTACGAGAATGACGTGTTGTATGGATATTCCATCCCTGCTTTTTATGACAAGGGGTATCGCTATTATCTTACACTTAATTATGATATAACAAAGAAATTTTCAGCCTGGCTTAGGTGGGCGCAAACAATTTACCGCGATAAGGACAGGTTCGGTTCGGGCCTCGATGAGATCAGGGGCAACAGGAGATCGGAAATAAAACTCCAGCTCCGGTATATTTTGTAGACCGAGTGGCAGTAGATTGTTTTTTAATCACTTACTAATTTTGATTTTTGGGTTTTATTTAAAAAAACGGAATTTTGACGCAGCAATTGGAAAATCATTGCTGTCTGTTTTATACTCCAGAACTGACTGAAGCGCTAATTAACCACCTTAATTAGCAAAACCAACACTCACCGGCTAGTAACGTATTACTTTTTTTACAAGCACCTACTCTTCATGATCCTATGAGGTCCTGAGAACGGATCCATTTTATGTCAACTTAAATCGAAAATCACATGAGAAAATCTGCCTCTTTGACGGCAGTGCTGTTGCTGTTATACGCGATGGCATTTGCCCAAACCCGCACTATTACAGGACAGGTAAAAGACAGTAAAGGCGATCCTGTTCCTTTCGCCAACATTACGATCAAGGGTACAAATACAGGGGTTTCAGCTGATATCAGCGGCAATTTTAAGATCGATGCCAGGACCGGGCAGGTACTGGTTGTCAGCTCGACAAGTTTTGCCGAACAGGAAATAACAGTAGGCGATTCCCCAACGTTGGCAATTACCCTGCAACCCCAGGGCAACCTGCAGGAAGTAGTGGTCACGGCTTTGGGTATCCGCCGTACAAGAAACCAATTGCCTTATGCAGCCCAGCAAATAAATGGTGATGAAGTAAACAAGACACGAACGTCCAACTTTGTTCAAAATCTTTCCGGCAAGGTTTCAGGTCTTGAAGTAAGACAAACCAATACCCTGGGTGGTTCAACCAATGTAGTCGTCAGGGGTGTAAAATCGTTTGTGGGAAATAACCAGGCCCTGTTCGTGGTGGATGGTGTTCCTTTTAATAATGATAACACCAACTCGGCCAATCAAACGACAGGCCGGG
>DASSFT010000352.1:0-10147 GCA_035694045.1 Chitinophagaceae bacterium | reverse complement strand
TTCCCAGTTCCTGTCGCTGCAATAATCGAGATGTTCGGTGTATTGGTCCTTTGAAAGAGTATAGGTCCCACCACCGGAAGAATAGATGGCGGTGTCTTTGCCTTTATTGGTGTCATGCAGCAAAAAAGCAAAATGAGTGGCATTGATGATCTTGATCATTTTTTGGCCTTTCGTGTAGTCCGTCGTAACCGTATCGCCTTTTTCTATTGTAGTGCCAGAGATCAACTCCCAGGTTCCTTCCAGCGGGGTATGTTTTGCTTCTTCATTTTGGCCTGGCGAGCTATCGTTATTGCTATTGCAGGAGATCAATACGGCAGCAACCATGGTAAAAAATATGACTTGCTTCATGTTTTTGTTTTGAAGATAAGCCACAAACAGCAAAAATTCGCTGAATCATACTTCCGGTTTTCTATAGTGTCATATTTGATATCTCGCGGGAACGCGATCCCGCAATTATGCGGGACAACGACTTTTTTATGAAGGCGCACACGTCGCGTCTTTGCGCCGTGGCGTGAAATTTATCGGTTTGGCTTTGCCTCATGAATACGGAGTATCTTTACTTCCGTTAAACTTTCTGCATGGATACTATCAGGATTGCCACTGCGCAATTTGAAAACAAGAGTAATGACAAGGGGTATAATTTATCAGTGATTGATCGGCTCGCCGGCCAGGCTGCACAGCAGGGTTCAGTGGCTGTCGCGTTTCATGAATGCTCGATCACAGGTTATTCATTTGCCCGGCATCTTTCAAAAGAGGAAATGTTGGAACTGGCCGAACTGATTCCGGAAGGTCCAAGCATACATCGTCTTGTCTCCATCGCAACGAAGCACGATATCGCCGTGTTGGCCGGGTTATTCGAAAAAGACGAGCAGGAAAACCTTTTCAAAGCCTATGTATGTGTAGATAAAAATGGCGTGGTTGCCAAATTCAGGAAGTTGCATCCCTTCATCAATCCTTATCTCACTCCGGGCAATGAATACTGCGTTTTTGACTTGCAGGGCTGGAAATGCGGGATATTGATCTGCTACGATAATAATATCATCGAAAACGTAAGGGCTACTACCCTTCTGGGCGCCGAGATCATTTTTATGCCGCATGTCACTATGTGTACACCCTCTACAAGACCTGGAGCAGGCTTTGTGGACCCGGCACTATGGAATAACCGGCTCAACGATCCCACCTCGCTCCGACTGGAATTCGACGGAATGAAGGGCCGTCAATGGCTGATGAAATGGCTGCCTTCGAGAGCATATGATAATGCGGTATACGTCGTATTCTCCAACCCGATTGGCATGGATGATGATCAGCTGAAGAACGGCTGTTCAATGATTATCGATCCCTTTGGCGATATCAATGCTGAATGCAGGGAACTGGGGGATGATGTGGTGTCGGCTTTGTTGACCAGGGATAAACTAACAAAGGCAGGTGGCTATCGTTACCTGAAAGCCAGGCGACCCGAACTGTACGCAGATATTATCGGGCAGCCGCATGTTCCGGAACAGAAAGTGATCTGGCTGCAGCAGGCGCAATAGCAATCGATTGTTGGCGGAATCAAAACCTTCCAGAAATGAACAGTGATCCAACAACAGCCACAAATGTCAGGCAAGCCGTTCCGTTTTTTATGGTAAGGGACATACAAGTTTCAATAGGCTTTTACATCGATGGAATAGGATTTAAGATGACAAACAGCTGGGTGGATAAGGGCAGGCTCCGCTGGTGTTGGCTTCAACTGGATGGAGCGTCGGTGATGCTCCAGGAATATGTAACACAGGAACGACATATAAGCCCGCCTGAAAAATCGAGTGAAGGTGTCAGTATATACTTTATCTGTGAAGATGCATTGATCATTTATGAAACCGTCCGTTCACATGGACTTCCCGTATCGGAACCATTTGTTGGTAATAATATGTGGGTAGTAGGACTTAAAGATCCTGACGGTTATAATCTTTTCTTCGAGAGCGCAACGGATGTGCCGGAGGAAACAAGATATTCCCACTGGAAAAAATAGTTGTTCGACACTAAAGAAAAAGGAGGATGCTATGATCAAAAAAAGTATCGCCTTGCTGGTATATGGTGACGCCCATTCAGTAAGGGATGCGTTGACTGAAGAAAAGTACAAAGACCTGGCTGCCGCTTTTTCAGCGAAAGATTTTACCATTAGATCTGTTTCGTACAACGATGACGACGCGGATAAACTAGGTTCCGTTCTTTTGAATTTTGACGCTATTTTGGTTTGGGTAAACCCTATTGAACAGGGAAAGAGCAGGAAAAGACTCGATAGGCTTCTTTGTCAACTATCCGACCAGGGTCGATTTGTTTCTACTCACCCGGAAGTGATCTTAAAGATGGGTACCAAGGATATTCTCTATAAAACAAAAGACATGGATTGGGGCGGCGACACAAAAATGTATTCTACCTATGAAGATTTTACCAGCCTGTTCCCGAAATCCCTGCAAGCGTCATTGGTAAGGGTATTGAAACAGCATCGCGGCAATGGAGGGAATGGCGTGTACAAAATCAGGTATAATCCGGGGGCGGATGATATCAGCCTTGTTCATGCTAAAGAGAGTGTAGTGGAACGTACTTTATCCTGGAATGATTTTTTCCAAGAGTTTAGCCCTTTTTTTACAGATGGTGGAATGATGATTGACCAGGAATGGAATAAGAATATGAAGAACGGTATGGTCAGGTGTTATTTGTCAGGGAAAAGGGTTGCCGGTTTTGGGTACCAGGAGATCAATGCGCTGTATGAGCTAAATGACACTCGCTTTTTACCGGGCAAACGCTATTATTTCACCGAAAACTGCGGGTTGTTCCATGACCTGGCAGGGATAATGGAAAAAAAATGGGTAGGCCAGTTGCAAAAGAGTTTATCCATTGCAGATAACATGATGCCCGTGATCTGGGATGCTGATTTTTTTATAAACAATCCTGGTGCCAATGATCCTGCCGGCAAATACATGCTTTGCGAAATAAATGTGAGCTGTGTATCCCCTTTTCCGCCAAGCGCCATTAAATTTATGGTCGAGGATGTCACTAACAGGATATGATGAAAGAACAGCTTTTTTCATACGGCACTTTACAGAAACAAAACGTACAGTTGGAATTATTCGGACGACTATTACCTGGCGCCAGGGATATCCTTGAACACTATAGGATCGTTCAGATTGAGATCAAGGACGAAAAATTCCTTGCAACAGGTGAAGATAATTACCAGAACACATTGGCCTGGTCGGCAGATTCAAACGATATTATTGAAGGAATGGTTTTCGATATCTCACCGGCTGAATTATTGATGGCGGATAAATATGAGCCGGTAAATTATAAAAGAATTAAGGTGAAGCTGCGGTCGGGCAGAGAGGCATGGATTTACATAGCAGACATGGAGTAAAGTTGATAGTTGATAGTCGATAGTCGATAGTCAATAGTCGAAGCGGGATGCTGGATGCTAGATGTCAGATGCTGGATGCACCCTAAATAAGAGATAGCCATTACTCAGTAGTGGGCATCAAGCATCCAGTATCCAGTATCCAGCATCTAGTGTTACTTCGAAGCTTTTTCCATAGTATCCAGAACTTTTTCCGGGTGAATATCTTTGGAGAGCTCCTCTATTTCCTCGTCTTCGGCCACTTTAATGTCCATTTTCTTGGCAATTGCCCTTACAAGATTCATTACATGCGTGACCTCATGTTCGGTCAACAAGCTGACCTGCAGGTCCAGTTCTGCCCATTTATCGGCCTGCAAGTTCATCCGGTTCTGGCTGATCAATACAAACGTGGTGAGAAAAATTGCCTCAACCGCAGCAAATGTTGCAAGAATGATAAAACTGTGATCAAAAGGCTTCAGAGGAAGCCAGCCCAGGTTCCAAATGACCCATACACCAAACAGGACGATGTGGAAATAAACGGACAACATACTCCCGGCAAAACGACAAATGGCATCAACCGCCCGTTCCGTCGAAGTTCTTTCCCCTTTGTCTTGCTGTTTACGGTGTAGTAAGGCATTGACATTCCTTTCAACAACTCCTGCCATCTTTGGTATTTCCCTGTTGTAGTTTGCACTCATAGGCTACATTTCCTTATATATCTGAAGAATTATGCCAATTCCGGCGGACCGGGAGAATCCGTTCACGAAATGTAACATTGCCATTACATTCAATATGTGGCAAATGTTAATTTTAGATACCGGGTGACTAAACCAGGTAATTAAAATCAAATTATGGATCAAACAGGAAAAACTTTTTTTGCTCCCCAACTTTATATCAGGAACGGGGTAAGAGATATTAGCTTTTATGAAAAAGCTTTTGGGGCTGTTGAGCTGAACCGCTGGACGAATGATGATGGGACCATTCATGTCGCTGAGCTATCGATTGACGGAGCCCTGTTTCATTTGCATGAAGAAACTTCGCGGGTAAGACAATTCAGTCCTGAAAAATTCGATGGTACTACAACGCTTATTGGATTGTTTGTACCGGATGTGGACACTGTTATGAACAGGGCGATAGCTGCCGGTGCAACGGTGATCTCTCCGGCTCAGAGCTATGATTATGGCTATCGACAGGGGGAAATAAAAGATCCGTTTGGACATCAATGGATGATCGAAATGAGAATATAGGATTGAGGCCCTTAACGGAAAAAAATACCTCTGTCAGGCTGCCTTAGGTATAGATACAACTGGCCTTGCTCCGCCGCTACGCGAAGTCGCAGCAGTCCCGCTGTAAAACTGGTAGATCGCTTTTTTGAATTCTATTCTTTTCCGCCTCGAGACCGTTAGTCTTTCATCATTGACAAGAACTACTTCAGAACAATTCTGTGCATTATAGGCACGGATGTATTGCATGTTTACCAGGTGGCTTCTGTGAAGCCGTATAAAACGGCGATGAGCCAGTTTTTCTTCAAACCATGACAGGACTTTTGCAACAACCAGGGATTTTCCATTGGTAAAGTATAGCCTACTGTAGTTGCTAATGGCTTCTATACGCAGGATGGAATCGATATCAATTATTTCAAGCCCTTTGGATGTACCCAGTAACAGGATATTTTTCCTGGCATTTACTTCGGAATAAACCGGGAAGCTCATCGTATTGTAGGTGTCGAACATAGCCTTGTTTTTGATCAAAGACCGGTGGCATTTGCCGCCAGGATAAGATTTGGTTTACGGCTATAAAGAAAAGACGAAGATTCCCGGCAACAAAGTCAAGGCTACATGAGTTGCCTGATTTCTTAAATGAAGTGTTTTAATTTCCGTTACAGGTGATGAAGATCTGGCGGGGTATAAATAAAAAAAGCTCCGCAATGGGAGCTGTCCTATAAAAAGACTAATTCTTATTTTACATTCTTTGAAATGTGTTTTGCCATGTCAAACATAGAAACCTGGGCTTTACCGCCGAATACGGGTTTCAATTTGGCATCTGCATTGATCATGCGTTTATTATTTTTATCCTGCAATTTGTTGGCTTTGATATAAACCCATAATTTTTTTACGATCTCAGTGCGGGGCACTGGTTTGCTTCCAATAACATTAGCAAGCGCATCGCTGAGAGTAAGAGCTTTCATAAAGGCTGCTGATGGTTTACGCGCAGATTTCTTTTTAGCCGGTTTTTTAGCCGCTGCTTTTTTTGCAGGTTTCTTTTTTGTAGCCATGATGTTTAAGATTTTTAAATTTTAATGGACTTTCAGTTCTTATCGGCATCAAATATAGGGGATTTAATTACATAGGAAACTGGTAGCCATTTTTTTTCCCCACCTTATATCAACTATCCGGTGGATAGTTTTCCGAAGGGAATTTGAGTAGAATCAGTATTTTGAACCAGCCGGAGTACTATCACGGGCTTATCAGATCAAGGTTAAGTTCGGGTATATATCAGGCCTCCGTTCCTGTCCGGCCCTGTTATCCTCTACCTGTTTCGATTCGTTCTTCAACCAACTAATTGTATTATCATGGACAAACTGATCAAACCCGGCCGTATCGTTTATGCTGTCGGTATTATAGCCCTTGGGGTACTTTGTTTTATTATGAAAGACTTCATTGTTGGCCGGCCTCCTGCTGCCAGTTGGGCTGCTAATATTCCCGGAAAGCTTGTCTGGGCCTATGTTTCAGGCTCCCTGCTTATACTTGCCGGGCTGGCAGTGATCTTTAATGTTAAGGGAGGCACAGCAGCATTATTGGTTGGTATCATGATCGTGCTGTTCTCCTTCATACTTCGCCATTTGTATGAAATGGTAGATTGGATCAATGCATATAAGGCCCTGGCCCTGGCTGGCGGTTCATTCGTTGTGGCCGCATCATTTTTTCAAAAAGGAGGCAGCGCACAGGGATTATTGGCCTCCAACGGCAAACTTATATTTATCGGCTGCCTGTTCTTTTCGTTCTTTTTTATCATTAGCGGGCTGGCGCATTTCCGGTTTGCGGAGTTCATCATAAAGGATTTTATCCCGGATTATATCCCCTTTCATCCTTTCTGGACTTATTTCGCTGGGGTCTGTTTACTGGCCGGAGGCCTGGGTCTACTTATACCGGGACTTCGAAAATGGGCTGCCCTGCTTTCGGGCATCATGATCGGAAGCTGGTTCTTCCTTGTGCATGCAGTGAGATTTGCTAACGATCCCAACAATGGAAGCGACAGGCTCGGGCTATGTGAATCATTTACCCTCGCAGGGATCTTATTTGTACTGGCAGGAATGCTTTCCAGGAAGCAATGAAGCTCTAAATTTTTTCAAAAGTGACATCGGGATTGTCACAGCAATTCGTTGTTTTTAGAAAAATGAGTTGCTGCCCGGCTATTTTTACCTGTATGGCCTGGATACTGGGACCGGTCAACGTAAGCGTCCATTGCCCCCCAACTGTTGAAGACTGTAAAGTATACGTTCCTGTTTCTTTCACAATGCCATTATCCAGGTAACGATAGCTGGCGTCATTATTGAATTCGTAGATATGACCGTTGCCCGGCTGGAAAACGATGAGACCCCCGATGCCTCCCTCCAGTTTTCGAAGCTCCCAGTTTCCCTGGATATTATTTTCTACGCGGGCATGTTGTTTAGTACAGCCGAAAGCCGAAATGATCAATAACAAAACTACAATCCTTTTCATTCGAACGTTTTTGTTTCCTGACAACTGGGTTTCCCAATACGTTGCACCTGGCTTTAAAGGAAATGTTAAAGGATTCTTCTTAAGGTGATCCCTGGCCCAACCCGTGATTTGCCATGGATACACGGATGACTTCTTTTTTTTCCTTGTATCCATGGCAATTTTTTAATCCCCTGGTGTAAGATTTATTTTCAAATCCGATAGCTATCGGATGAGCAACCACCAATAATTCCGTTTAAAACCAGGATGCCCTTAGTATATTTAGGATACCAATCGTTTGAAATGAAGAAAATCCTATTTATAAATCTTTTCATCGGCTGTGCGATTTTTAGCAGCGGCCAGGGCGGTAATCGTCAGTATGATTCTTTGATAAAAAGAATAGTGGAACGAAGTATCATCAGCGACGGTTGTGCAGGATGCGTTGATACAGGGGTAGCCCTGCTTAAGATCATTAAAACAGACAATATCGTGATGAAATCGATATATGCTTCCAGTGTTAAATACGACTACGCCAATGATTCTAATCTTTTGAAGCGGTTGAATGAACGGGGCCGGAATTATATCCAGGAAGAATACACAGTGATTGTTCCCATTTATTTTTATTATTCGGATAAAAAGCCTTCCACCAACATGATGAAAACAATGGAGGATAAACTTAAGGAGATAGCATTGACAACACATGTCATGGAGCCCGTTATCATCATTACCTACGAGACACAAAGGAAGATGGAATCAGGTCGCTGAAGAGGCGATCCGACCCGTCATAAACTCTAACATCCTTATATTTGCACCTCAACGAATCCTCATGGCGAAACAAGTTGAAGATTTTGATGCAAACCTGGCGGGAGAAGAGGGAAAATCGGAGGAAACAAAAGCCAGTTGGTTTAGACGCATTAAGAAAGGCATCAGTACCAAGACTTCGGAAAAGAAAGAAACACCAGAAGGACTTTGGGTAAAATGCCCTGAATGCAATTATATCTGCACGATGACTGAACTCAGGGAGCATTTATTTGTTTGCCCAAAGTGCAGTTATCATCATCGCATCAACAGCAGTGAGTATTATGAATTGTTGTTTGATGACAATGAATTTACCGAGTTGTTTGAGAATATCCGGTCGAAGGATTTCCTTGGATTTACCGATCTGAAACCGTATAAAAAACGGTTGGAAGAGATCTGGAGCAAAACGGATCTGAAAGACTCCATGCGGGTGGCGGTGGGAAAGGTAAGCGGTCACGAGATCGTGATTGCCTGTATGGATTTTGAATTTATCGGCGGGTCCCTGGGAAGTGTGATGGGTGAGAAATTTTCAAGAGCCGTTGATTACTGTTTACAACACAAGCTGCCTTACCTCGTGATCAGCAAGAGCGGGGGTGCCAGGATGATGGAAAGCGCTTTTTCATTGATGCAGCTGGCGAAAACAAGTGGCAAGTTATCCCAACTCAACGATGCAAAACTTCCCTACATATCTTTGTTGACTGACCCTACATTCGGCGGTATTTCCGCGTCCTTTGGAATGCTGGGTGATTTCAATATCGCAGAACCGGGTGCATTGATCGGTTTTGCCGGACCAAGGGTGATCAAAGAAACCATCAAAAAAGAACTGCCTGAAGGTTTCCAGCGTAGTGAGTTTGTGCTGGAGCATGGTTTCCTGGATTTCATTGTTCCCCGCAAGGACATAAAAGCCAGGCTGACAACCTTGCTGGACCTGTTAAAGAACTAGCAACGCGGAGAGAAGAAGGAACTTTCTTCATTTTACCCTGGAAACAGTCAATCAGAAAACTTAATGGAAATAAAAAACCGCTCCGCTTATCATGAATACTTCATTGATGTAAAATATGAAGCGGGGATGGTACTGGTGGGTACGGAAGTAAAGTCGATCCGAAATGGTAAAGTAAGTTTTAACGACAGCTATTGTCTTATTCATAAAGGCGAGATCTGGATAAAATCGCTGCACATCGCAGAATATTCCCATGGTAATATCAACAACCATGAAGCGATGCGTGACCGAAAGTTGCTTTTGCAAAAAAAGGAAATCAAAAGGATTGAATCGAAACTGAAGGAAAAGGGATATACGCTTATTCCGCTGCGCATCTATCTCAACGAAAAAGGGCTTTTCAAGATTGAAATAGGCCTGGCCAAAGGCAAAAAATTGCATGATAAAAGAGAAACCCTGCGGCAAAAAGATGTTGAAAGAGAAATGAAGCGGTACCTGAAATAAACCTTTTCAAAAAACGTTTAAAACAAGCATGGTTTTTGACCATATCCGTCAATGAAAAAAAGCCTTTTAGTTTTAACTTTTTTTATAGCAGTACATTGTCATTCCCAGACCGTCTTTGGGTACTGGTATGGTACGGCCAATGTAAAGACCAATTCTTCCGCCAATAATTACCTGGTTGAAATGATCCTCCAGCCAGAAGCCGGTTATGTAAAGGGAATTCTCAACTATTTTTTTAAAAATACGTACCGTAGCCTGCAGGTGAAAGGAAACTATAATAAAGCCACGCGTGAACTGTCGCTCTACAACATACCGGTTACTTATCACGGCTCCATGATGAATATGGAAGTAGATTGTATGATGAACCTGCGGGGTGTTCTGAAAGTAGCCCGGGCAGAGTCCACGATCAGCGGCCAGTTCAATTCAACGCCAGACCAACGCTACATGTGCCCGGATATAAATTTTGATCTCAGCCTGAGCGCAGATATTAGCAAGAAAGATTCCGTAATGCGGGCTATCCGGGAGTTTAAAGAAGCTTACCAGGTCTGGAAACCTTCTATTGGTGACACACTAATTGCCGCCAACATTATCCAGCGAAAAGTGGTGAACTACGTGGTGGAAAAGGAATTCACCGAGCGACAAAACACCATCGATGATGAACTGGAAGTCCAATCGGATTCACTACGGGTTGACTTTTACGACAATGGCGAGATCGATGGCGATTCCATTTCTGTTTTTTTCAATAACCAACTACTGACCTCATCACAGATACTTAGCCAGAAAGCTATTCATTTTAACCTAACCCTCGATTCGGCCAAACTAGTAAATGAAATAAGCATGTTTGCC
>DASSFT010000351.1:0-3191 GCA_035694045.1 Chitinophagaceae bacterium | reverse complement strand
CATTAACTCCGCTGCCGAAGCGCTTAATGGAAGATTGGCCGGTGTTACAGCTACCACCGCAGAAGGTTCTCCGGATGCTGATGTAAGGATAAGAGTTCGCGGCGGCATGTCTATCACAGGCGACAACTCTCCTTTATACATTATTGATGGGGTGCAGATGGAAAATGCTTTGTCTATCATTTCTCCCCAGGATATCCAGTCTATCGACGTATTAAAAGATGCGGCTGCAACAGCCATTTATGGAGCCAGGGGCGGCAACGGGGTATTCGTTATTACTACGAAAAGCGGCAGGCCCGGACGCGCTAAAGTGTACTACAATGGTTTCATGGGATGGAAGGAGCTGGCTAAAACCCTGGATGTGCTGGACCCTTATGAATATGTTTTTTACCAGTCTGAAAGATCAAGAGGCAGCAATACAGACAGCACGAACTTTGTCACCAACTTTGGACCCTGGAACCAGTTGCAGCAATACAAATCCGTTGCTCCCATCAACTGGCAGGATGAAACTTTTGGCAGAACAGGATTTCTTCAAACGCATAATATTTCAGTAAATGGCGGCAGCAAACGAATTACTTATAATCTTGGCTATACTTATAATGGAGACAAAGCTGTAGTACTTAATTCCAGCTACAGGAGATCTATCTTCAATTTTAAGGGAGACTACAAGATCAGCAATATGTTCAGGGTAGGTGTCGTCACCCGGTACACCAATCAAACCGTGTTTGGCGCCGGGGTATCTGATCAAAAAGGTACTTCTTATAACCGCCTTCGCAACTCAGTCAAATACCGTCCATTCCTCTCCACCGGGCAGGATATCGATGATACCGATCCACTGGCCGACCCCAACCCGGGAAATGGACTGGGTCTTGTAAACCCCATAAAACTGGCAAATGCTGAATACAGGTCTAAATCGACAAGCGCCTTCAACGGTTCGGTCTATTTAAATGTGAATATTGCAAAGAATATTGTTTTCAGATCTACACTTGGTTTTGACAACAATAAACTCATCGACCGGCAGTTCAGTGATACGATCACACCTTATTCGGTAATCACGGGAGGTTCCAAGCCGATAGCAGGCCTGGATACAGTCACTAAAAAAACTATTACGAACTCAAATGTGCTGACCTGGACGGTTAGCAATTATAAGGGGAAACACAATTTTAGCGTGTTGTTGGGTGAAGAGACTTATGACCTGAAAACAGAAAGCCGGTCCAGCCTGTTCAGGAACTACCCATCCTTCACTCCTCCGGAAGCAGCATTTGTAAAAACCAACCTGGGAATTCCGTTTGCGGGGTATCCAAAACTGGGTAAGACGAGGTACACGAGTCTTTCTTTTTTCGGTCGTGCAACCTATTCTTTCAAGGACAGGTATGAAGTTCAATTCAATGTCCGGGCAGACGGTGCTTCCAAATTTGCTCCCGGCAAGCAATGGGGGTATTTTCCTGCAGGAGCTATTGGCTGGCAGGTGAAGAACGAAAAATTCATGGAAAACGTGAATTTCATAAATGCCCTCAAGCTTAGGGTTGGTTATGGACAAGCCGGTAACAACCGTATCAATGACTACCTGTTCCTTACCACTTTCTTCAATGACGGTAAATACTATTATGGTATAAATAACCAAAGCGTCTTCGCCTATTATTCAGCTTCCCTGGTGAATGAAAATCTTACCTGGGAATCTACCGAGAACCGGAACATCGGTGTGGACATGTCATTGTTCCACCGCAGGCTTGATCTCAGCGTTGATGTGTACAGTAATACTTCCAGGGACCTGTTGCTGAAAGTGCCGGTTGCTTCCACTTATGGTTATGCATCACAGTTCCAAAACATCGGCAAGACTTCCAACAAAGGAATTGACGTGCAGATGAATGTGGGGGTCGTTCAGAAAACGAATTTTACCTGGAATATCAATTTCAACATATCCACCAATAAGAATAAGATCGTTGCCGTGGGTAAGAACCAACAGTACTTCTTCCCCGATGCACCAAGCTGGGGCGTATCCGGTCAGCCCATCGACTATATTCAGAAAGTGGGTTCGCCTGTTGGCTCTATCTGGGGATGGGTAACAGATGGCTTCTATACTGTTGATGATTTTAATTATGATCCCGTCACAAGAATATATACGTTGAAAACAGGAGTGGTTAGCGATGCCGGGATTATTGGTATCGTACAACCGGGTGCTATCAAGTTCAAAGACCTGAACGGTGATAAGATCATTGATGTTGACCATGATCGTCAGATCATAGGAGATCCGACTCCCAAGTTTACCGGTGGGTTGAACCAGCAGTTCCGCTACAAGAACTGGGACGCCAGTGTCTTTGTGAATTTCTCTTATGGCAATGACATCTACAATGCCAACAAGATCGAGTTCACCAATGGCTATACCAATAATTCAAACATGCTTGATCTCATGAGAAATCGCTGGAGAGTGGTAACACCAACCGGCGAAACCGCTCAATGGGTAGCTAGTAATAATGTATATGGTATCGCCCCGGCCGATCTGAAAGCGTTGAATGCCAACGCGACCATCTGGCAACCGATCAAGGGTGCCGGTGCCTTCTATCCCCATTCATGGGCCATCGAAGACGGGTCATTCTTACGATTGAATAATATTACCGTTGGATACCAGCTCCCTCCCAAAGCTGTAAATGCGCTGAAAATGGAAAGGATCCGCATGTATTTCACGGCGAGTAACCTGGCCATCATTACAAACTATTCAGGATATGACCCAGAAGTAAGCGTTAGGAGCAATCCATTGACACCCGGCCTTGATTATTCGGCCTATCCGAAGAGCCGCAGCTTTATTTTTGGTATAAACGCAACATTCAGATAAAATAAAAAAATTGCAATATGAACAGGCATTTAAATAAATTAATCATCGCAGTTTTCATTGGTACGCTGGTGGCGGCTATCGGGTGTAAGAAGTTTCTTAACCAGACGCCCATCACCGAAGTAGGAGCTGACAAGGCTTTCGCGGATGTACCCAGCGCTTATAAAACTTTGATCGGTGTATATAGCCGTCTTGTTGGCGACGCCGGTTATGGTATACGATTGAGCCTGTATTATCCCGTTGACAATGATGAAATGCAGGGACCATCAGGCGCCGGTGACAATGACCGCAGGGATATTGCCCGCTATGCAGCCACTTCCGGTAACGCCCAGATTACAAATCCATTCAACCAGCTTTTCCAGGG
>DASSFT010000350.1:0-9404 GCA_035694045.1 Chitinophagaceae bacterium | reverse complement strand
ATTGATATTAAAGTGCTGGGTACGGCCTTCAATGTAAAATCTTACCCCGAAGATAAAACGGTTGAGACCACTCTTTACCGGGGTTCGGTAAAAGTGTTCAGGGAAGAAGAATCGGAGGAAAAGGCGATCCAGCTTAGGCCCAACGAAAAGCTGATACTGCAGAAAAATGCAGCTAAAAGGCAGGATGAGTTGTCTTCTAAGGACATTAAGCCTTTGCCAATCAGGGAAGCAAAAACCGCAAGCTTCACCATCGCTCGCATAGATAGCACAAAAAAGGAAAGTGAAAGATTTGAAACAGCTTGGCTCTACAGCCGCCTGGAGTTCAGGGGCGACAATTTCGAGGAACTGGCAAGAAAACTCGAAAGATGGTATAATATAACGATCACTTTCACCGACGAAAAAGTTAAGCATTTATCCTTTGACGGTTCATTTCAAGGCGAAACTGTGGAACAGGCCTTCAAATATTTGAGAGAAGCAAATTCTTTATTCAATTATAAAATAAATAATCATGAAATATCCGTTGGCTCCGCAAAATGACAGGATATAATAAAAACGGAGAATGTGCGAAATTCTCCGTGGAAGAAGATTAAACGCGAAGAGCCAACTTGTGACAGCCGGATTGTTTAACCCCTAATATGACTAAATATATGAAATGTTTCTTAACGGTTCCTAAAAAACCGTTGCAATCAAAAGTTCTGCTTGCTATGAAACTGACTACACTGCTTACATTCTTTTTTACACTGAACGTAGCTGCCAACGGGTTTGGGCAGAACCGGATCAGTCTAAAAGTAAAAAAGACAGAAATAAGTGGGGTTCTTCGTTCTATTGAAAAGCAGACCAATTACCGGTTTCTCTATAACGACAAACTGGAAGATATCCGGGAAAAAGTTTCCATCAACGTAAGAGAAGCTGGTGTTGAAGACGTACTTAAGATGGTACTGGATAAAACACGTCTTTTATACCAGATGATGGACAATAACCTGATCGTCATCAAAGAAGATCCTAATGCCCCACCCCGGCTCCCGGACGTTGTTGTTCGCGGTAAGGTTACCGGTGAAGGTGGCGCTCCCCTTGCCGGTGCATCCGTGCAGGTCAAGGGCAGCAGCATTGGTACTACTACTAATAACGACGGTGCCTTTACACTCACGGTACCCAGTGCTAATGCTACGCTGATCATTAGTTCAGTGGGCTATGACATGCAGGAGATCGCCCTGGGTGGTAGAACAGACGTCAGCGTTGCACTGAACATTTCGGTAAAAGTGCAGGATGCTGTCGTTGTGATTGGTTATGGTACTGCCAGCAAAAGGGACCTGACCGGTTCTATTGCAAAAGTCTCCGGCAAAGAAGTGGCAGACAAACCGAATACTAACCCTGTTGCTTCTTTACAAAGTAAAGTGGCCGGGTTATCAGTAGTAAACAGCGGTACTCCCGGGCAAGCACCTGATATCCGTATCAGGGGTACTATCAGTATCGGATCAGTAAGCCCATTGTATGTAGTAGACGGCATTTTCAACGATAACATCGATTATATCAATCCAAGTGATATTGAGTCCATCGAAATATTAAAAGATCCTTCATCCCTGGCTATTTTCGGGGTAAGAGGTGCAGCTGGCGTTATCGCGATAACAACTAAAAGAGCCAAAGCCGGGCAGGTGATGGTCAACTTCAACACCAACTATGGTTTTAAGAAGTTGGTAGATAAGATAGAACTGGCCGATGCAGCAACATTCAAAACATTGTTCGAGGAAGAAAAAGCAAATCTCAATACGCCTATTCCTCCTTTTGACTATACTCCCTGGACCGGCAATACAGACTGGATAGACGCGGTAACCCGCACAGCCCATTACAGCTCAAGCAATCTCAGCGTATCCGCCAGTGGCGAGAAGAATAAATTCAATATGGGAGTAGGTTATATGTCGGATGAAGGTGTTGTCAGGCATCAAAGGTTGGAAAAGCTCACTATTGCGCTGAATGATGAATATAAATTCAACAAAGCGTTTAAGATGGGTTTTACAGTGAACGTCATGAGACAGCACAATCCTTACGATGCAACCTGGGTGCTGGATGCCGCCCGTAAAGTCGCGCCTATTGTTCCGGGTGGTACAAAAACTGTCTTTACAAAAAATCCGTATGGATTGGATAGCCTGAACCAGAACCTCTATTATGAACTACCTTCTATCCAAAATTCAGGTGTTGTCAATCCATTGATATCCCTGGAAAATGAATTTAATAAAACAATCAGTATTGAATACAGGCTGGTAGGTAGCGCTTTTGCCGAGCTCAATTTCATGAGGGATTTTACTTTAAGAGCGAGTGTGTATGCCGATATGAGCAATGTCGACGCGAGAAGATATACTCCACTCTATAATTCTTACGATGTAGTTTCCAACAAAGTATTTTTAGCCAGCCCTTCTACCAAGGTGACTGAAGATAATAATGACTGGAAGAAATTCCAGCAGGATTACACGCTATCTTACAAGAAAAAAGTCGGTAGTCACAGCATAAATGCACTTGCCGGTTTCACAACTTATTATTTTGGAAACTTCAACCGGGGAGCTAGCGTCAATCAAAGCGCTACTGGCCAGGCTATACCTAACGACAAAAGATTTTGGTATATTGACAATGGCTTTGGCGACCCACAGTCAAAAAGAGCCACTTCTTCGCAATATGAAAAAGCTACCGAGTCCGTGCTGTTAAGATTGTTATACAGCTACCAGGGAAAATATTATTTGAATGCTTCTTACAGGAAAGACGGTTCATCCCAGATCTCACCTACTGACCGCTGGCAGGACTTCTGGGCTTTAGGAGGCGCCTGGGAATTGACCAGGGAAGGTTTCATGAGCAGCCAGCATATTTTTGACTTTGTCAAGATCAAAGGTTCGATAGGTGTTTTAGGTAACCAGAACACTTATGGATTTGCTTATCCTTTCTACCCCGGTCTGCGTGGTAATGCTGCTGCCGTATTCGGTAATAATATTTACAACGCTTATGCACAAGCCTACCTGCCAGATCCAAACCTCAAATGGGAAACCGTTCATGCCAAAGACCTGGGTTTCGAGCTGGCAGCATTCAGAAGCCGATTGCATGTTGATTTCAGCTATTTTGATAAGGTAACAAAAGACCTGATGACTTATATCCCCGGTATCAATGGTGCTTCCGATGGATTAAGCAATATTGGCAGCATTCAGAACAATGGTATCGAATTAACTACAAGCTGGGAACAGAAGGTCAGCAGGGACCTGACCGTTACACTAAGCGCTAACTTCACAACCTATCACAACGAGGTGCTGGAACTGGCCACTAAGGACTTTGCTATTGTTGATGGATACAACAGGACAGTAGTTGGCCAACCTATCGGTTCTTTCTACGGGTACATTGTTGAAGGCATTTACCAGTCGTATAATGATAAACTCTCTTCTCCGATAAATACTGAGTTTTCATATGGCCCCGGCGACCTGAAATACAAAGATGTGAATGGTGATGGGAAGATCAATACTGCCGACAGGACCTTCATCGGCAATCCCACTCCTGATTTTGCCTATGGAGCCTCACTAAATATAGCTTATAAAGGATTTGATTTAGATATCGATGTTGGTGGTGTATACGGCAACGAGATCTACCGTAACTGGGGTGGTACGGAATCGCCTTTCCAGAGAGTGAACTATGCAGCCTTTAAGATCAACAGGTGGCATGGGGAAGGTACTTCAAACTGGGACCCAATTCTGGGCCAGGACCACAGAATCAACTATGAATCTTCCACTTATGGTATTGAAGATGGAAGTTATTTCAGGATCAGGAACATTCAACTGGGTTACAATTTCAACGCGAGGACCATATCCAAGATCAAAGGAAAAAGTCTCCGCCTGTTTGCCAATGTCCAAAACCTGAAAACATGGAAACATAATTTAGGTTATACACCTGAATTCGGTGGAAGTGCTACCCGTTTTGGCGTAGATGATGCCGGCGGCGCCATCCCCGTGGTAACAACCTTTGGTTTAAACGTAACGTTTTAATTATATAATGAACAAACATATAAACATGGAAAAGAGTAAAAGAATTTTATGGAGCCTGCTTCTACTACTGGCACTGCCCGGTATGTTCATGCTTAGCGGCTGTAAAAAATTCCTTGACCGTAAACCATTGACCGCTACCCTGGACGACTTGCACCAGGGCGGAATAGAAGGCCAGGTATTTGGGATATACAGCGCTATCAAAGATTATGATATCGGCCAGGTCTTTGGGGGTATTCCCTGGCAGGCTATACACAATTTCCGTTCGGACGATTCCCATAAGGGAAGTGAACCCTCCGACGGTGCCGAGTGGGTAGCTCCATTCGACAATTTTCAGTATGTAAAGGATCTCTGGGCAACCAATTTTTACTGGGATGCGCACTATTCCCTGATCCATTTGACAAATACAGCATTGCAAACTGCCGACTCCTTACATCTCACCGGTGTTGAATCAGAAGTGAATATCGCTGAAGCAAGGTTCTTCAGGGCATTTTCTTATTTCGATATGGTGAGAACGTTCGGTGATGTGCCAAAAATTGATTTCCGTATTTACAATGCGTCCCAGGCAAACATTGCAAAATCTCCTGCAACGCAGATTTATGCGTTGATCGACGCCGACCTGCAGTATGCTTCGGCAAACCTGCCACTGGTATGGGGTTCTAAATATCCCGGACGTTTGACCAGCGGCGCCGCCAAAGCATTATGGGCAAAAACCTATTTGTTCAGGAGCAACTGGGCAGCAGCACTTCCTCTTTTGCAGCAGGTGATCAGCTCCGGCCAGTACTCACTATTCGCCAGCTATTTTGGAATATTCAAAGATTTGGGAGAGAACTGCAGCGAGTCAATACTCGAATGGCAGAATTATATGGGACCTAACAGGACGGATGACCACGGCTCATGGTATGCCACCTGCCAGGGTGTTCGTGCCGCCAATTCCACAGGCTGGAACCTGGGCTGGGGTTGGAACGTACCGACAGATGCGTTTGTAAATTCTTTTGAAGCAGGTGATCCCAGGTTACCTTCAACTGTTCTTTTCTCCGGTCAGTCTGATGATCCTGCAACCGGTGGTTACGGGTCTACGCTTCCAAGATCAAGTTTTGACAATCCTCCCGGTCCGCTTCCTCAAAAATATTGGAATAAAAAAGTATATGCCGATCCGGCTGTGAGGCAATCAACGGGTTGGCTGGATGGTGCCTACTGGATCAACCAGAGAGTCATACGCTATGCTGATGTATTATTAATGACTGCAGAATGCTTAAATGAAACTGGCGCCGGCACTCAGGCCGCCACACTGGTAAACCAGGTGCGGGCAAGAGTAAGTATGCCGGCGATTGCATTTGTTGACCAGGCAACAATGCGGACTGCAATCAAAAAGGAAAGAAGAGCTGAGCTGGGACTCGAAGGCGAAAGGTTCTTTGACCTCGTAAGATGGAATGATGCCGTGGGCGCACTGGGACCGTTGGGTTACGTGGATAAGAACAAATTGTACCCGATACCTCAACCGGCAATTGACAGGAGTAATGGTGTATTGGTGCAAAACCCTCTTTACTAAGACCAGACGAATTGATAAACTATTAAAAATAAAAAAATGAAAAATAGGTTTCAGCTCTGCTTATTTTCAATGACGTTGATAATAGCGATAAGCGGCTGCCAGAAAATGGAACGTCCCAAACTTGGCACTTTCCCCAAGGATAAAGACCCTCATTTTCCTTTGTACCCGGGAGGTCCGTTAAAATTTTATACGGCATTTGATGGTACAAGCACTGATAAGCTTATGAATGCAGTGGATAGCGTCAGGGCTAATTTCCCATCAGAGAATCCATTAGCGGCAGCAAATGGAATCGCGGGAAAGGCCATACAGGGTGATGGAACAAAGGCCATAAAGTATCCCAACGCGAATGACTTTAATACAGTGACAAGTTGTACCATCTCTATGTGGGTAAGTAACGGTGTAAACCCCAATACAGAATTCCTTTTTTCCCTGACAAGTAAAGATTATTGGCATGAGAGTGCTGCATTCCTGCTCGTTGAGCATGCCACACCCACGAAGTGCCAGTTAAAGTTTGCCTTGCAGGATCATTGGGTTGAGTATATCGACAACTTTAATAAGCCATTATTTGATGGTAACTGGCATCATCTTGCATTTACTTATGATGAAGTCTCTTCCTTAGTCAGGGTTTACTTTGATGGCGTTGAAGTCGCGACACCCGGAACTTCGGGGAACCTGGGCCTCGGGAAATTAAATTTAAAAACGGCAACAAACCTGGTTTTAGGAGGATGGAATAAGAATGCTAACATAAGTGGCCCTACAGATTCATGGATCGGAGGCTTTAGTGGTAAAATAGACCAGTTCAGGCTGTATGGAAAAGCGCTCACAGGTTCTGAAGTGCTTGCCTTGTATAATAGCAAGCTCTAAGAATATTATATAAGTAACATAAGTAAAAAAAGGGCTGGATCATTTCAGCCCTTTTTATCTTAAAAAGGTTTTAAAAAGAATCATTTCGATGTACGGCTCTAAAATACCAATTAAATACTTTCCTTTATTCTTACTGATCATAGCCGGCATACAGTCATGCAAAAATCATAAAGCCGCGCTGTTTGAAAGCCTCTCTTCGTCGAAAACAAATATCCGGTTTACAAACAAATTGGAAAAGAAGAGCCTGCTCAACATACTTTATTACCTGTACTACTATAACGGGGGTGGCGTAGCCACGGGGGATGTTAACAATGACGGTTTGCCGGATATTTATTTTGCAGCAAACAGTAAAGGAAACAATAAGCTCTACCTCAATAAAGGCAATTTTGAATTTGAAGACATAACTGATAAAGCGGGTGTACAAGGTACTGCCGACTGGTCCACGGGTGTCACAATGGCTGACATTAATGGCGATGGCTATCTCGATATCTACGTTTCTACGGTCAGCGGCAAATTTGGATTAAATGGACACAACGAACTTTTTATTAACAACAGGAATAACACGTTTACCGAACGTAGCGAGCAATATGGTCTAAATACTTCTTGCCTTACCACGCAGACGGCTTTCTTCGATTATGATCACGATGGAGACCTGGATTGCTATATTTTGAACCAATCGGACCATCCGCATGCCAACATTGTCGATACGGTCAACCGCAGGAAATACGACCCCCTTGCCGGCGACAGGCTTTTCCGGAACGATGTAAATACTACGGGAAAGTTTACCGACGTATCAAAAGAGGCCGGTATCTATCAAAGCAGCCTGGGTTACGGGTTGGGTCTTGGGATTGCTGATATCAATAATGATGGATGGGAAGATATTTATGTGGGAAACGACTTCCATGAAAACGACTACTATTATATAAATAATGGTAATGGGACATTTACCGAAAGCGGTGCTGCACACTTCAGGCATTATAGCCGTTTTAGCATGGGAAATGATATAGCCGATTATAATAATGACGGCCAACTGGATATTGTGACCGTTGACATGCTTCCGCCTGATGAAAAGACACTGAAGACTTATGGCAGCGACGAAAACCCGGATATATATAAGGTTAAACTTGAACTAAGAGGCTACCAGAACCAGTATTCTAAAAATTGTTTGCAACGAAACAACGGTAGTGGCGTAAGTTTTGATGAAACCGCTTTACTCAGTGGAATTTCAGCGACTGATTGGAGCTGGTGCCCCTTGTTTGCCGATTTTGACAATGACGGCAATAAAGACCTGTTTGTCTCGAGCGGAATTAAAAGAAGACCGGTTGATCTGGATTTTATCCGTTTTGCCGACCGGCGAAAAGCGCAGGGTATGGATACGACAGATAAATATGATGATGAGACGATAGCAGCTATGCCCGAAGGCAATTCGCATCCGTTTTTATTCAAAGGAGATGGACAGCTGAGTTTCCACGATGTAAGTGATGCCTGGGGTACGGGAAAGTTGACAGGTTGTTCCAATGGTGCCGCTTACGCCGATCTCGACAATGATGGTGATCTTGACCTGGTAATAAATTGCCTGGAAGCGCCTGCCCTTATCCTGAAAAATAATACTCCAAAGAAAAATTATATCTCCGTTTCATTCAAAGGGGACAAACAAAATGTATTTGGAGTAGGGAGTAAAGCGTATTTATTTACTGGCAACAACCGATCCGCCAGCCGGCGATCCGATAGCTATCGATCCGCTGATCAGCGGATGCAATACCAGCAAATGATGCCCGAAAGGGGCTTTATGTCTTCTTCAACCATGCAGGTAAATTTCGGGCTCGATACAATAGACCATGTTGATAGTATCCTGGTGGTATGGCCCGATCAGCAATACCAACTAATAAAAAACCCTGCTATCAATAAAAACCTGGTAGTGGATAAAAAAGATGCGACAGGAGCATTTGTCTACAACAATTTTTTCCCGCCCGTAAAAGAATGGATGCAGGATATCAGCCAGCAGGTAAACTGTAACTGGTCGCACCGGGAAAATGATTTTGTAGATTATAATGTTCAATACCTGATACCACATGGCCTTTCCACGCGGGGTCCAAAGCTGGCTGTAGCGGATGTAAACAACGATGGGCTTGATGATTTTTATGCCTGTGGCGCCAAGTTTCAACCCGGCACCCTGATGATCCAGCAAAAGGACGGCACATTTAAACAAAGCGATACGGCTGTGTTTAATAAATATGCGATCAGCGAAGAAGTAGACGCGGTTTTCTTCGATGCGAACGGTGACTCTTTTCCCGACCTGTTTGTGATAACGGGCGGAAACGAGATGCCGGCCAATGAAATCGCTTTACTGGATAATTTATTTATCAATGACGGGACCGGTCATTTTAAAAGGGCCGATGAAGCGATGTCGGTGGTATTTGAAAACAAATCCTGTGTAGCCGTAGCTGACGTTGATAATGACGGAGACCAGGACATCTTCATTGGGAATCTTGCCAGCCCCACCAAATACGGTGTACCGACCACTTCTTATCTTTTTATAAACGATGGTCATGCCCATTTTACAAAAGCAGGAGATAATATCATACCCCTTCATTTATTAGGTATGGTAACGGCAGCCACATTTGTCGACATTGATAATGACGGTTGGAAGGATCTTGCCGTTACCGGCGAATGGATGCCCATGAAGATCTTTAAAAATAATAAAGGCAAATTTTCAGAAACAGATATTCCCCAATCAACCGGTCTCTGGCAATCTGTATATGCTACCGATGTAAATGGGGATGGATATACCGATATACTGGCAGGCAACTGGGGATGGAATACTAAGTTCTGGGCCGGTAAGAACGGACCCCTGAAATTATATGTAAAGGATTTTGACAATAATGGATCAACTGAACAGCTTCTTGCCTATACCATCGACGGTAAGGAATATCCTTTCCTGGCAAAAGACGAACTGGAAAGGGCTATGCCGGTTTTGA
>DASSFT010000349.1:0-3452 GCA_035694045.1 Chitinophagaceae bacterium | reverse complement strand
GTAAAACATTTAATGGATGGAAAAAAATAACCGGCAACGCGGAATATGTGATTAACAACGGAACGATCACCGGTATTACCGTTCCCAACACACCGAATACTTTTTTAGTGACCGAAAAGGAATATGGTGATTTTGTGCTTGAACTGGAAGTCATGATCGAGGATACCAATTCCAATTCCGGTATCCAGATCCGGAGTCATTTTGACCCTGCTGCGAACAATGGCAAAGGAAGGGTTTTCGGGTATCAATACGAGCTCGATCCTTCTTCGAGAGAATGGACCGGTGGATTATACGACGAAGGTCGAAGAGACTGGCTTTATCCCCTGATGCTTCATCCTGCTGCCCAAAATGCTTACAGGCATGGTCAATTTAATAAAGTACGGGTTGAATGCATCGGTAATACGATCAAAACCTGGGTCAATGATATCCCTGCCGCATACGTGGTTGATACCTTTGATAAAAAAGGGTTTATTGCATTGCAGGTTCACGCTATTAACAAACCTGAAATGGCAGGAAGAAAGATACACTGGAAGAATATCCGTATCAAGACAACAGGATTAGTGCCGGCGCCTTTTCCAAAAGATGTATACGTGGTTAATAATATTCCGAACAACCTTTCCGCCTTTGAAAAAAATAACGGGTGGAAACTTTTGTTCGACGGTAAAACCAGCAACGGCTGGACTGGCGCTTACAAAAAAGGTTTCCCGGATAAGGGCTGGGAAGTAAAAAATGGTATCCTGAAAGTGTTGTCTTCAGAAGGCAGAGAAGCTGCCAATGGCGGCGATATAGTTACTAAAGAAAAATTCAGCGCCTTTGATCTTTCCTTTGAGTTCATGTTGACTCCCGGGGCGAATAGCGGCCTAAAATATTTTGTGACTCTTAGCGAAAATAACCAGGGCTCGGCTATTGGACTGGAGTACCAGGTGCTCGATGACAGCCTGCATCCCGATGCAAAAATGGGCCGAAATGGTAACCGCACGCTTGCTTCTTTATATGACCTGATAAAGGCGGAAAAGACCTCACGTTTTATCCGGCAGCCAGGAAAATGGAATATCGCCCGGATCGTTGTTTATCCAAACAATCACGTAGAACATTATCTGAATGGGATAAAAGTGTTAGAGTACGAAAGAGGCTCGCAGGCTTTCCGCGACCTGGTGGCTATCAGCAAATACAAGGTTTGGAAAGATTTCGGAGAAGCTAAAGAAGGATTTATTTTGTTACAGGATCATGGGAATGAAGTGAGCTTCAGGAGTATTAAAATAAGACGGTTGCGGTAGTAACAATCACTCTATTTTAAATACGGTTAATTCCTGGCTGCAATTCCGGCTGGACAATATATATTGTTCTGTCACCCCATTTTTATCCAGGTCATATTCAAAAAACCGGGCGTCAAAAATGTTGTTGATTATAATATCTCCCGATTTATAATGAAGGATTAATTTATAAGTATCGGCATTCATACAAAATGGTTCAGTGAAACGTAGTTCCCCTTTTCCAGCCTGAAATTCAAATTTTTTAGTTTTTCTCTCATAAGAAGCCAATTGATGGATAAAACGAGAACCTACCGGCACATCAAGCTTGGTATCGTGATAAATTGTTTTATCGATAAATACCTCGAGCTGCTTTGCAAATACGAGGTGATCTTTAAATGCCTGCACCGGCTCACATTGCATACATTCAGTCATAAAATGGATCAATGAATCTTTTGGTCCCGGGAAATCAGCGACAGAATTATATAAGACAGCAATTTTTTTCGAGCTCGCATTAATGATGTTACTATCAGGACCAACAGGCCTGCCTTCGAAAACCGGGAACTTGTTGTTGGGACCGGTCTCAGGAACTGGTTGAAGGGGATCCGGGTTAGATTTTTTTTCATCTGAAATTCCTGAATGGCAACCTGAAAGGGCCAATAGAAAGATGAGGAACAGGGCAATTCTCATGTGACAATTTCAGCTCAGATGCAGACCCGCATATTATTCCATAAGAATTGGTAACGGGTTTTGCCCAACTTTTACTCCTTTAAATCGTTGCAGGACAGAAGATTTTATTGTCCCATTTTAACGCCATAAAATTCCGCTATCATTAATCCGTCGGCCAGCACTGAATTATTCAGCTTTGCATCAAGCCTGAACCAAACACGTAGCATTTTTTTACTACGATAATCTGTAAATTCTTGTGTTTGCAATATTTCTATTTCATTTGTTGAATTGAACCTATTTGACTGATAAACCATATTATCCTTGATGATCACCAGGGAAAAATCGGTTCTGAAATCACCTAACTTCTTTTTGCCCACGCCAAATACCCGGGAGATCTCCTCGTCAGATCCGGAATTGTACTTCGGCGAATAGAGTCTAAACCTTGTTTGTGCGCCGTCTTCTGAAGTTAAACCGAACAAAACAACTCGTGCCGGATCGGTGGAATCGCAAATTCCATTTCCATTTTCATATCCTGTGATACTTTGAAATTGGTTAAAGCCAAAATTCCAGTAGAAGCTTGCTCCATCAAATGTGCCACGAAAGTGCCGGTTACTTTGCGCCAGGAATGCAGAATAGTCTTTCTTTTCATTGTCCTGAAGACCATGTTTTTTACAGGCAGTTATTGAAATCGTCAGAGCTAATAGCAGGAAAGTTGTAAATCTCATAGCGTTTTATGACACCAGTTTTTTCGGAAATGCTGCATTGAATGTCCCGTAAAGTACGGAATTGAAGTGCACAGGGCGAATAATTTTGAATCATCAGATCTTCGGCTCCCATCCCTTCTCATATTCCCTTCTCCACAACTTCATCGCATCGGGATCATTCAATATATAACCGTTCTTGGGGTCACAATGGAGCGTTCTGCCGGTTCGCTGAGCGATATTGGCGAGATGACAAAGCAAAACTGATTTATGCGCCTCATTCATCGGGGAATTGATGGACGCATCTCCGCGAATGCTGTCGACGAAATTATTGAAATGAAAGAAATCCAGGTTACCGTTCGCGCTTACCGTATTAGTAGCTTCACTTCCTGCACCAGTTTTTACTTCTTTTATGAGATTGTTGTCGGCATCAAAGATCGCGTAGTCATCATTTCCCTTGTTCACCAGGGTCCCGGTTTCTCCATAAATAATAAAACCGCGACCGGCACCTTCGACCCTCATTTTATTACAACTTCTTCCTTCCCATGTGATGCTTTTACTGTTACCGAATTCAAAACTGGCGACCTGTGTGTCCGGAGTTTCCCAATCATCTTTATAGGCATAGCGCCCCCCGGCGGAAGTTACTTTGGTTGGATGGTCAACATCCAGGAACCAGCGGCACATATCCACCTCGTGCGTAGCATTGTTACAGGTTTCCGAGGTACCCCAGTGCCAGAACCAATGCCAGTTGTAATGAACGATATTGTCTTTATAATCCCTTCGTGGAGCAGGACCCTGCCATAATCCAAAATCCAGTGTTGAAGGCACCGGA
>DASSFT010000348.1:0-5906 GCA_035694045.1 Chitinophagaceae bacterium | reverse complement strand
TACCTAACTGTGACCGTTCGGTTTGACAAACCACAACGATACCTGTTGGTATATGCGTCAGCTGCACTTTTGTTTCCACCTTGTTTACGTTCTGTCCGCCGGCGCCCCCGCTTCGCGAAGTTTCCATTTTTACATCTGCATCTTTGATCTCGATATTAATGGTATCATCCACGAGTGGGTAAACAAACACAGAAGCGAAACTGGTATGTCTTCTTGCATTGCTATCAAACGGTGAAATACGGACGAGTCGATGTACCCCGCTTTCTGCTTTCAGAAAACCGTAGGCAAACGGGCCATCGAATTGCAGCGTACAGGTCTTGATACCTGCGCCATCACCCCAAACCCAGTCGAGATCGGTCACTTTCCAACCCTGCTTCTCGCCATACATACGGTACATCCGGGCCAGCATTTCTGTCCAGTCCTGGCTCTCGGTACCGCCCGCGCCTGAATTGAGCTGCAATACTGCCGGGAGTTCATCCTCTGGCTCATTGAGCGTAGCCTTGAACTCGGCTTCATCGATCATCTGCAGCGCCTTGTCATAGGCCGCTTTGGTTTCTTCCTCGGTGGCATCTCCTGCCTTCCAGAACTCGAAGAGCACGGCAAAATCCTCTACCGCCATATTGGTCTGCTCATAGAGATTCACCCAATACTCGTTCAGCTTGATATTTTTAAGGATCTCGGTTGCCCGTTTATTATCGTCCCAGAAACCGGGACTCAGCGAAAGTTGTTTGTCTTCAGCAATCTTCTGTTGTCGGTTATCGACGTCAAAGAAACCTCCTTACCCCGGCAATGCGGGACCGCATATCATTTAATTTTTCTGTTGTCATGGGCGCAAATTTACGTTAATTGGGTGAGAAGTTAACTAGTTAACCGGTTGATTAGTTTATTGGTGATACAGATGCTGGATGCTAGACCCGTCATTGCGAGCGAAGCGAAGCAACTGGATACTAGATACCGGATGCTTCTTACTCTCCCTCTCTCCCGATAGATATCGGGATGGAGAGGGAGTTGGAGGGTGAGGCCGGAAAATTTATGTTAAAGTAATCGTTGACACGCAGATGGCGTTGCCGTATTTTTTAGATTTAAATATCAGGCCACAAAACCATGAAGTTTCTGAG
This sequence comes from Chitinophagaceae bacterium, assembly GCA_035694045.1. Classification (GTDB taxonomy): domain Bacteria; phylum Bacteroidota; class Bacteroidia; order Chitinophagales; family Chitinophagaceae; genus VBAT01. The sequence goes on along the minus strand of DASSFT010000348.1, from coordinate 4,788 downwards.
CTTATTATTTGCACTTATAGCAATTTCTCCTGCTATTTTTTCTCAAACAACGATAAAGATACCTGAACACAGGATGAATGTGCGGAAAGCTGCCAATTACTACCTGAGAAAGAAAATGAATCCATCACCTCGCTTTTCTATCCAATATACTTCGCTTTTTGCCGGTCTGCAAGGTTATACAAAGCGGGATTCACTACTGGCTAACAAAATTATAAACCAGCTATACCAGTTCAACGATATTCTTTTTTACCGGCTGATGCGAATTCGTTTAGAATGGGAATTCAAACGCCATATTGTAAAATCTCCTTTGGATTCCGCAAGTCTTCTTCTCAAAAACAATATTGATTCGGCAAAATATTATTATATGCTTGGTCTCTTTTTTCAGGACAGCCTGGCTGAAAGACTGGCACGAAGGTTTGGCTATGTTAGGGCTACCGCAGGAGATATTGAAGTAGTTGACTGGCGAAAAATGAAAACAGTAAAATGGAGGAACCGAAAAGTAATAGGGAGCACTGATCTTGGCCATCACGATAACAGAATAGACCCCATGGGGGATTCGGTAATAGTTTATTACAAAAGAGCTATTGATAATGACCCAACAGAATTCCATTATTTGAAAGAATTTATCCTGTTTATGTCCAATCTGCCGGAGGATAGAGATGCAGAAATGAAGCAAGTGATAGCTTCCAAACTCGAAAACTATAGTGATAAAGAAAAAAATTGGGTCAAAAAATATTTTGGGGAATTTTGAAGGGTGCTGGATGCTGGATGCAGCAATAGTCCCGTAGATATTTTCATATCAGTAGCTACGGTACGGTGCGAAATACAAACAGGTGCCAAATGCAGGGTATTGGACGCTGGTAGCTATTTTTACGCCGCAAAACAAAATTTCTATGCCCCTACTTCTCATCTTCGTGATGGCTCTCTTTTTATCAAATTCAACGGCATTTGCACAGATCCCCAAACATCTTTTCAACGAGGTGTCGGGAGAAGTGTACGATGCAAAAGATTTTTCGTCGGGCACAAAGCCCATCAAAGATCGAATAGGCAACTATCATTTTGGCGAATCGGAAGGTGAATGGAATTTTGTGATCCTTCAAAACAAGGACAGCCTGATTGTACAACTATGGGACGGAAGATGGGATAAAGATTATTTTATAGGTGAAACAACCTGGCTGAATATCTGCCACACGTTCAACAAAGTAAAATTGGAAGGAAATAAAATAAGCTTTGGGAAATACAGTGGCCAGTTTGCCGATGCCAAAGACGGCAATAAATCACACAAAGCACTGCTCCTTTTTTGCGATCCTTTAATGGGTAGAAACTATGGAAAGGATAGTGCAGAGGTCGGCTACTATTCGTCGGAAACAAAGGTCTTTTACAGTGATAAGGAGTATTCCGAATTGTCTCTTTCTGTCAAGCCCGAATCTTATTTTGCCGGGAAATCGAAGCAACAATTAAAAATAATGCGTAACGCGATCTATGCCCGGTATGGAATGATCTTCCAGGCAGGCGGAGACATGGAAAAATATTTTAGGAAAAAGGAATGGTACAGGCCTTTCCAGAAAAATGTTGCCGCTTGCCTGACGGATATCGAAAACCGGAACATAGAGACTATCTCCAGGCTTGAGCAGTTATAAAACCCGGTAGATTGGTTGACGAGTGTATGCAAACCACCAGGTAATAATTTGATAATCGGGCATGCAAGATCAAATAAATACATTTGGATCACAGGTCATTCTTCATCAACCAGTAAGCCTGTGACAAAGGATACAATCATACCGCTTATCGGGATTGCTTTTTTCGTGTTATATTTCTTTGGCACTCAAAAGATCTATAGCAATAAATATTTTTACAGGACTGTATTGTTCATCTTATTGCTTTCGCTCGGGCTGTTTGTTTATTTAAACAGGCAGTATCCCGGGCGCAGATTTCAGTTTTCAGCATTCCTCATTTTTCATTACGGCATCCTCCTGATAGTGATAAAATTAATCTATGGGAAGATTAATTACTCGCTTGAACAGAAGCAATGGATCAGTCAAAAATTTGCCAACAAAGATTTTACGTTCACAACAATCTCTGATTGGGGAGATGAGGTTTGGGATAAAAAAACCGCCCCGGCACCTTCGTGGCTTGACCATGTTGTCAGTAATATCATGCTCTTTGGACCGATGCTGCTGTCCTGGGCGACAGTATCGATAATGAAAGGTTGAACCCCTCTATTGCCGGATGGTTGCCACGGATTCACGGAAAAAAAAGTCCTCCGTGGCGAAAAAGAGATCTCAAGGTTTATCCGTAGCAATAAGAGCGTGCGGAAAATATATCCGTGTATTTGTAGCAATCTTCATCGTTAAAACTTTCAACCATTAAACCTTTAAACCGCTAATCCGTGAATCCGTGGGTATTCTTCAATTAACGGCCTGAGTTTTGTTTATACTAACCAAATTACTTGATATGCCAGGCAAACATGATAAGCAAAACGGAAAAGACAAGGGTAAAAGCAAATCGATTTCAAAACCCGATCCCGAAACCCTGCATACTACCGATCCCGAGGAGCATATGGAAGGTCCTGTATCTTCCACGATGCAGAAAATAAAGGAAGGAGCGGAAAAAAATGACCAAAAAGACAAGAAGAAAGATTAAACATCTCAACGATTTGTTATGAATAATTTCTGGAGAACTATCCTGGCCGGTTATGCTGGCAAAAAATGGGGTGGCGGCTGCCTTGGATTTATCGTCGTTTTCGTGATCGTATATTTCTTGCTCGGCCAGGTGCATTGTTGAAAATATTCCCCCGGCGCAACAAGGTTTATAATTTTTCCCCAGCTTCCCGGCAATAGAAAATGATCCTGTTCGGGCTGGCTAAGAATTTGCTGTTTTAAGCCGGTCCTACTCCAATTTTTTCAGATCGAATTTGCCGTTCCTAAAACTTTCACATTTTAGGTTGCAGATTCTCAGTAACTTTTTAGTGTGAAAAAGAGCGCAGGAATCGCTATAGGATTGTGTTTGCAGTGCATAATTATTCATGCGCAGGATCTCAGTGGCTTCTGGAAAGGGACCTTCAATATGCAGGGTTGTTTCCCCAACAACAACATAGAGCTACAGATAAACATAAAAGACGGGAAAGCGTCGGGCGACTCTTATCACTACCAGGATGTCGACAACTATGTAAAAAAACAATTTTCAGGCAGCTATGATCCTTCACAGAAAAAATTATCGTTGCAGGAAGGGTTAGTGACAACTTATCATATTCCCCGCCGCTGCGTGATATGTATCAAACAATTCAACCTAGTGTATAGCCGGGTAGGCAATATGGAAGTACTTCGCGGGCTTTGGAATGGAAATGTTCAGAACATGCCCGCGCCCTGCGGCAACGGCGACAGCATTATTCTTACAAGGATAAAAGAATCTGCATTTAAAGAGATACCAGAAATAAAAGTTGACACCGGTCGCATCCGTCTCGATTTTTATGACAACGCTATTGTGGACGGCGATTCAATAACTGTTCTCGTGGATAACCAGGTAGTATTCTCTCACCAACGTCTTACTGCAAAGCCATTGACGACCTATGTCCAGATCGACCTCAACAACACCTTCCATGAGGTGGAGATGGTTGCAGAAAACCTGGGAACCATTCCTCCCAACACAGCAATCCTTATTATCAATGCAGGTAAAGTCCGTCACCAGTTGATACTGAATTCAACAGAAACAAGAAGCGCCAAAGTAAGGTTTGTCTACGACGCGAAAGATAAGAATGTCCCTGAGCCCGCAAAATTCTCCATGCGCTGATGAAGATGTTTAACGGTTTAATGGTTTAAGACGTTTAATGGTTAAAAGTAAATATAGAAGCTCCCGACGTCTCAAACAACCTTTAAACCTTTCAACCTTTAAACCTTTAAACGTTTAAACGTTAGTCGACTTTAGTAATCTTCAACACATTTGTCGGGAGGTGAAGGTGTACCGGCGTGCTGCCCGTGCTTACAAGAATATCTCCGGGCTTGACAAATCCCCTTTCTTTCAGAATATTCATCTGGTCAAAAAAGATATCGTCAAGGCTGTTTTCTTCGTCGTAGTAAAAAGCGCGAACTCCCCAGCTCAGGCTTAGCTGATTCACCAGCGATCTCTCTTTTGTAAATATGTATAACGGTGATTTGGGGCGATAGCTGCTCAGCATAAAACCGGTGTAGCCGCTTTGGGTCATTCCAATTAATCCATCGGCATTACAATCCTTGGCAAGATTGCAGGCATTATAGCAGATCGCATCGCTAAGAAAAGAAGGAGAATGCGCCTGTGGCTGCAATACTTCTTCGAGGTTATATCGATAGTCGGTCTTTTCAACCTCCATTATTATTTTACGCATGGTTTGCACCACGAGAGTTGGGTGCAGACCCGTCGCTGTCTCGCCACTTAACATTACGGCATCGGTTCCTTCCAGCACGGCATTGGCCACATCGGTGATCTCGCTCCTGTTAGGTTTTATCCTTTCGATCATGCTCTCCATCATTTGCGTGGCCACGATCACCGGTTTGGCCCGATGAAGGCATTTACGAATGATCTGTTTTTGTATAAGAGGAACCTGCTCTACCGGCAATTCTACTCCCAGGTCACCGCGGGCAATCATGATGCCATCGGATTCGAGAATGATCTCCCGGATATTAACCAGTGCTTCCGGTTTTTCTATTTTGGCAATGATCTTTGTCTTGCTTTTATGTTTGTCAACGATCTCGCGCAAGCCGGTTATGTCTTCTACCTTGCGAACAAAGGAAAGAGCTACCCAATCCAGTTTCT
>DASSFT010000347.1:0-2264 GCA_035694045.1 Chitinophagaceae bacterium | reverse complement strand
CTGCAGGGGTGGTTACTCACCAGGTCTCTTATTTTTTTAGCCAGCGGCTGGGTTACAATAAGGAATTTGTTGTCTCCGCGCAGGCACCCCGAGACTGGTCACCCGCCGGAGTGAGAAAGATGTTGACGATCAGGAACGAATTCAACAACCTGCCTGAAGTAAGTGATGTCTCCCTTTCATACGAGATCCCCAATGGCAATAATGGCGGGCAGGCTGGTGTATATAAGTTAGGTTCCGACTCTACACAGCTTGTTGCCATGCAGGTATTGTCACCTGATGAACATTTTCTTTCCGTCTTTGGGATAAAACTGAAAGCCGGAACGTTTTTAAAAAGTACGGGAAGTATCGACTCTTCCCGTATTGTCCTGAATGAACAGGCAGTAAAAGCCCTGGGTTGGAAAAATAATAACGATGCATTGAACCAGCAGGTCAGGGTTCCGGGTGATAACACCGTCTACACCATTGAAGGTGTTACTGATGATTTTCATTTTGGTTCGATGCAGGGACTGGTCCCCCCGATTGTATTTCTGAACGTGACCCGCACCAATAGCTACCGGTTTCTTTCCTTTAAATTGAAACCAGGGAACATCAGCCACTCGATCGAGGCCATCCAAAAGAAGTGGGCAGTCTTGCTACCAGGGTCGTCATTCGAATACAGTTTCATGGAGGATACACTAAGGAAATTATACGCTAGCGAGCTCCAGCTCAAAAAAGCCGCCTACCTGGCCACGGTCCTTGCCCTGGTAATCGTGTTATTGGGCGTCCTGGGACTGGTTTCGCTCAGCATTCATAAACGGATAAAAGAAGTTGGTATCCGCAAGGTGTTGGGTGCTTCCGTACCGAATATTATTGGTCTATTTGCCCGGGAATTCGCGGTAATTGTTATCATTGCCGGGGTAGCGGCCTGCCCGTTTGCCTGGTATTTGATGAACGGCTGGCTGAATAACTATGCCTACCGTATTACTATCGGGTCGCAACCGTTTATCATTGCTATTTCATTGCTGGCCGGAGTTACACTATTGTTGGTGGCAGTGCAGGTAACAAGAGCTTTAAGACAGAACGTCGTTCAAAATCTGAAAACAGAATAAATACAAGAATATGCTCGAATTAAAAGGAATTTACAAATGGGTCAATTCAGGAAACAACAGGCTTTTTTTATTAAAGGATGTTGATCTGTCCGTACAACCGGGAGAATTCATCTCCATTATGGGACCTTCCGGCTCCGGCAAGTCAACGTTGTTGAATGTGATCGGGATGCTCGATACTTTCGACCAGGGTGAATTTACTTTCCTGCACGAACCGGTCCACAAACTGAAAGAGAAGCAACGGTCCTCGTTATACAAGCAATATATCGGCTTTGTCTTCCAGGCCTATCACCTGATCGATGAACTGACAGTCTATGAGAACATTGAAACCCCGCTGATCTACCAGGACATTAAATCATCGGAAAGAAAGGCCATGGTAGCCGATATGCTCGACCGTTTCCAGATCGTGGGCAAGAAAGATCTTTTTCCGACCCAGCTTTCGGGGGGACAGCAACAATTGGTGGGTATTGCAAGAGCGTTGATCGCCAAGCCAAGATTATTGCTGGCTGATGAGCCAACAGGTAATCTTAATTCAAAGCAGGGAGAAGAGATCATGGGACTGTTTAAGGAACTGAATAAGGAAGGTGTGACGATCATCCAGGTCACGCACTCGGAAAAAAATGCAAGCTATGGTTCAAGGATCATTAACCTGCTCGATGGCATGATACAAAATAATTAATTACTAAACTTTATCAATACGACCGACATGAATACGATAAGAGCTGTGAGTGTTTTCGTTTTATGTATTTTCTTTAACCGGATTGTTGCACAAAACAATGTGCCAACTGGTAAATTGTCATTAAAGCAATGTGTTGAAACAGCCCTCAACAACAATCTTGAAGTACAACAGGGAAATATCCAGGTGCAGAGAAGCAAGATCGATTGGAACCAGGCGAGATTAAACCTGCTACCAAACCTGAACGGCAGTGCAAGCACAACTTTTGCGCAGGGAAGAACTGTTGACCCGGCTACCAATAGTTATATAAATACCAATGCAAATTATGCCAACTATGGACTGAGCAGCGATGTCGTTCTTTTTAACGGCCTGTACCGGCAAAATACCGTCAAGCAAAACAACCTGGCTTATGAAGCTACTAAAATGGATTGGCAACAGGAAAAAGATAACCTCACCATTAATATCATCGTGGCTTATTTGGAAGTGTTAAGAAATGAAGACCT
>DASSFT010000346.1:0-2662 GCA_035694045.1 Chitinophagaceae bacterium | reverse complement strand
AAATTGTTTCCTTCCGATCTCGGGCTCGTGGTGACCGATTTCCTGAGCAAATACTTCGACGATATCATGGATTATGGCTTCACCGCACGCATCGAAGAAGAGTTTGATGAGGTGGCGGAAGGTAAGATGAAGTGGAACGAGATGATCAATGATTTCTACAGCCCGTTTAAAAAAGATGTAGACAAAACTATTGAGACGGCTGAAAGAGCTAAAGGCGAACGGGAATTGGGTATCGATCCCGTAAGCGGGAAAAGAATCGTGGCAAGAATGGGAAGATATGGTCCCATGGTACAGATCGGTGAAGCTAACGAAGATGACAAACCTTTTTTTGCTGCATTAAAACAGGGACAGAGTATTGAAACGATCACGCTGGAAGAAGCACTGGATCTTTTCAAATTACCGCTTACGCTGGGGGAATACGAAGGTGAGCAGGTGTATGTAGCCATGGGTCGTTTTGGCCCTTATGTAAAATTCGGGGAGCAGTTCATCTCCATCCCAAGAGGTGAAGATCCTTTGGAGATAGACATGGACAGGGCTATCGAGTTAATAAAGGAAAAACAGATCGCCGACGCTCCTATCGCGAAGTACAAGGATAAACCCGTCACGAGGGGAAAAGGACGTTTTGGCCCCTACTTGAAATGGGAAGGCATGTTCATTAATGTGCCAAAGCGATACAATTTTGATGCGCTGTCGCAGTCAGATATCGACGAGCTGATATCAGCTAAAGAAAAGAAAGAAGCTAACCGTTATATCCAAAACTGGCCCGACGAAAAGATATCCGTTGAAAATGCCCGCTGGGGTCCTCTTGTCAAGTTTGGAAAAAAGATTGTCAAGCTTCCCAGGAAAGCGGATGAGACCAAATACACGGCCGATGAGTTGAAAGAAATTCCACTCGATGAAGTAAAGAAATGGATCGAAGCGCAGATACCTAATGCTTTCGGCAAGAAAAAGAAAGAAAAACAACCCGCTCAGAAAAAAGAAAAAGCGGTTGCAAAAAAGACTGCAGCTAAGAAAAAGAAATAACTCCTTAAAACCTGCTATAACTAAAAGTCTGTCTTAACTGGGGATCAAAATATCTGCCAGCGATGTACCCCTCATTGTCGAAGGTCAGGGTCACCTCTTCGCTGTTAGTATTTGTTGAAATGATATTGCCTCCTGCGTTCTTGATTATTCTTGTCGTTGTCGCTTTATTGGGGAAATTCAGAAAAGATGCATTGGGTGTGTACAGGCGGAACGGTAATACTTCCACTTCCGTCAACAGGAAAGCATTTTTAAAATCGAATTTGTTGGGATAATTTTTATCGTAGTAAAAAACGATCGTCTCTTCCATTGTTTGTTGATTACTATAAGATGTGCCTGGTTGGGTCACCTGGAAATAATTCTGCACCGCTGTGCGTTTTATTGATTTAAGATTCCCGCCTTCCATTTCGTAAACTATGCTATAGGTCACGGTATTTGTCGAATTCTGCAATACGCCTGCGGATGGATAATAGCTAATGGAATCTTTTGCTATGCCGCTGGAGCGGAAAAGGAATCCACTGGCATTATACTCGTAGTTCGTTGTATCGCTTCCAAAATGCTTTTCCGGACCAAGGCCCTGAGGCTGGGTGAAATCTTCGAAATGAGAAAATATCCTTTTGGAGGGCCGTTGCGATCCATCGAGTTGATAGCGGGTATTTTGCTGCAGGTTTACCGGCTCGCCAGGATGGGTTATGGATATCTCGTTACCTGTGTAATCGAACGAGGCAGTTGCAACCAGCGTGCCGTTCTGCCTGTTCATAAGTTTTGTCAATCGCCCGGAGCCATTGTATTGCAGGTCCATGTAATCAGGGGCAGAGGCGTTAAAAGTAGTGACGATGGTGAGGCGTTTTTCGCCGATTACGGGTTGATCTTTTTTGCAGGAAGAAAAAAGAATAACGAAGAACAGAAGGTACAGGTAATTTCTCATAATGAAGGTTTGGGCCGGCAAAAGTAAATGATTCCGACCGGGTTTCAAAACACTAAGGCGATTTGCCAGGGATACTATAGAAGTATTGCCACGGATACACGGATACAGGGTTTAAGGGTTTAAAGGTTTAAAGGTTTAAAGGTTGAAAGGTTGAAAGGTTTTACGATTGCCACGAATACACGGATGGTTTGATTTTTTTTCCGTGAATCCGTGGCAATTTATCTGTTAACAACAATCGGCAAATAAAGAAGCCCTGTTCCGTCCAGTGAACAGGGCCTTGTAGTTTTCACACAGGGCAAAAAATTATTGATGTAGTTGCACGGTACCTATATCAGTTTCCCCACCCCTTATTAAAGTAATGTTTGTTATAGTCGTGTCGTGGTAGCCATTAGCCGTTGCATTGATAAAAATTTCGGCGTTCGTTCCGGTCAGCCCGCGTATCTTGAATCGCCCATCCCAATGATTGGGTATGGCGATAAGTGTGTCTCCGTTTGCTATTGCGGCAACAACGGCATGTGCAGTTCCCGGTAGTACTTTTCCTTTAATGGATGAAGTTTGCGCCGGCACCCAAATTCTCAGCCTGGGTTTCAGTACAAAATGATTATTGCTTACTCTGACAATAGAACCACCCGCATCAAAATCAAGCCACAACTGGAGATCACCGGGTGTAATCTCAATTATATCACGGCCTTTGACCTGGATGGTAACCGTGTG
>DASSFT010000345.1:0-3199 GCA_035694045.1 Chitinophagaceae bacterium | reverse complement strand
ATTTTGAGTGAATGGCTGTAAATTTTTGGTAATTGGTAGTCTATGATTTTGATGAGCTATTCCTCCCCCGTTTTTTAATTTCATAACTTCATAGGCAATAAGCTGTCATGAAAATACTGCTTTGGCTGATCTATATCATCCCTCTTACCGGTCTTAGCCAATCTATCAAATTTCGACAGTATAAAAAAGGCGAACATTTCCAGTACCAGCTTACAACCGAATCATTCCGCAACAATCAGCCGGATTCAAAAACTATATCCATTTCACATCACACCATCGTTGACGACTCAGGCCGCCTGGCGGAAGAAATAAAATGGATCAGCAAAAAGAGTGTCGGCAAAGAAACAGCACAACTGGATTCCACAGCTCAAAAAGTACCTCCCTATAAAATATCATTGCAACCGGGTGGCCGTTTGAAAATACCAGCCCTCACAATCCCTGAAATGACCGGTGAGATCACCGATCTTAATACATTTTACGTGGCCGTATCACCGGCGTTGCATATTCATAAACTGGATCCTGGGCATTTATCTTTTATTGATTCTGTGTTGAAAGGAAATTTCGCCGACGGCAAACAAATAATAAATGGCGAGGATTGTATACAAGTAAAGCAACGTTTGTTGATAAAAGATAAAAAAACAACAACCGTAGAAACTTCTTTCCTGCCGCCGTTCTATACAGGTATCACACCTTACATTGATACGATTGGGAAACAGTCATTCGAAGTGCCGAATAATTTTCAAATGGTACGCAAAGGCGCCGGTGATAAAGTAAACCTGCTCTGGGGCGTTGAAAAATTCATTATCACCTCCACGATTGACAACCGTACGGGTATGATCCTGCAGGCTGAGATGATTAACCTTTTAAACCTGCGAATGAGATATAATGCTTCGGCAGACCTCAGCACTTACGACGGAGAAATCCCCCTCACCATTAAGAGAGTCTTGCACCTCGAACTCCTTAAATAGCAATGGGAATTACCCAGACATTAGTTACATTTAGAGTTCAAATAATCACAGATGAACTACCCGGAGTTGTCAAAGAAAGTCCAGGATCATATTCAGGCTCTTTTCAAGTCTCAGAAAGATCAAAGCTTTATTTATCATAACCTGGAGCATACGCAGAGTGTGGTGAAAGCAGCATCCCAGATCGCCAATCATTACCAATTGAATGAAAAAGATTTCTTTATTGTGACCACCGCGGCATGGTTTCACGATGCTGGTTATTTTGCCGATCCCTCCAATCATGAAGCCAAGAGCGCAGAAATGGCCTCGGCATTTCTACGACTCAATGGTACCGACGAAGAAACCATCCAGGCGATCATCAATTGCGTTCTCGCCACCAGAATACCCCAGACTCCCAAAAACAGGCTGGAGGAAATAGTGTGCGATGCAGACCTATTTCATTTGGGAACCGATGATTTTGCGAGGGCCAATAAGCTGATGCGTAAAGAAGCCGAGGCCAAACAGGGCATAAACATCAGCAAAGACGATTGGCGGAAAGGAACCATCAAGCTGTTTGAAATGCATCATTATTTTACCGACTACTGTCAATTGCTGCTGAATGACCAGAAACAGGAGATATTGAACAAGTTGAAAGGTAAAGTGGCGGACAAAAAAGAAAAACAAAAAGAGAATACGGAAAAGGGTGGGCAAAAAGCGTCAGATACCAGGAATACTTCGGTGCCGGTAATCCCAATGGTGACCGATAATATCAACGCCACCGCACCGGGAGCCCCGCCTCAAAGGAGTAAAAAAGAAGAAAAAAATGCGAGACCTGAAAGAGGGATTGAGACAATGTTCAGGATAACCTCGGGCAACAACCAGCGATTGAGTGATATGGCAGATAACAAAGCGCATATTATGATCACGGTGAATTCGATCATTCTTTCTGCTATCATCAGCTTATTGTTGCGGAAGCTGGAGGAATATGATTTTCTCCGCTATCCCACTTACCTCATCCTGGTTACTTGCGTGATGACAATTATTTTTTCGATCATCGCAACCCGTCCCAGTCTTCCCGGGGGAAAATTCAGCCAGGCAGATCTCGATGAGAAAAAAGTAAACCTCCTGTTCTTTGGGAATTTTTACCGGATGAACCTGTCTGACTATACAGCTGGCATGCTACAGGTAATGAATGACCGGGATTTTTTATATGGTACACTGATCAAAGACGTTTATTCGCAAGGGGTGGTGCTGGGCCGGAAATTCAGGCTGCTGCGCATATCCTACAATATTTTTATGTATGGCCTGATCGTTTCGGTGATTGCGTTTGTACTCGCTACCATCATAGCAGGAAAATAGTTTTTATATAATACGTGACCGTGGAATATCGCTATTTCGACAGGGACATAAGCTGGCTTTCCTTTAATGAAAGAGTCTTGCTCGAGGCGGCTAAGGATGATGTGCCTTTGTTGGAACGAATAAATTTCCTGTCTATCTATTCCTCTAACCTCGATGAGTTTTACAGGGTACGTATCCCCGCCTTAATGGCGTTACAGAAAATAAAAAAAGAAAAAGACAAACACGCGGGGAAATTATTAGAGGAAGCCACAGGAAAAGTGCAACAGCAGCTGGAAAAGTATGGAGACATCCTGACCCGGCAGCTAATCCCTTTATTAAAAGAAAAGGCAGTTCATCTCATTTATAAGGAACCTATCCCTGAAAACATCAAAAATGCTACACAGGAATACTTCCTTTCGCAAGTCCTGGCTTTCCTGCAACCTGTACGACTGTCCGCTGCCGGTAATTTTTTCCCGGAAAACAATAGGTTATACATTGCCGCTATGCTGGAAGAGAAAGACGAAGAAAGAACCTGGATCATAAATATTCCTTCCGGTCAACTCCCCCGCTTTTTCGACACCGAAACTGATGGCACACGTTATATCGTTTTTATTGACGATATCATCAAAGAAAATCTTCCTTTCATTTTTCCCGGTGCCCATGTTAAGGGAGCTTATAGTTTCAAGATCACCCGAGATGCTGAACTGGACCTGCAGGACGAATACGAAGGCGATATCGCCGTAAAAATCGAAAAGCAGATCGCCAAACGAGACCAGGGATTCGCTACCCGCTTCCTGTATTCGCCGGGGATGCCGGAACAATTACTAACGCAACTTATCTCGGCATTTAATTTAACCAATGCCACTGTTGTTGAAGGCGGAATGTATCATAACCTGAAAGATTTTTCCGGTTTCCCC
>DASSFT010000344.1:0-9909 GCA_035694045.1 Chitinophagaceae bacterium | reverse complement strand
CTTTTGATATCCCGATCAATGCATATAATCCAACGATAGAAAATTGCTATCAGCGGGAGCAGCTTACCGTACCGGTTATAGTAAAAGAAAGCCCGCTGGCTGATTTTTCATTCAATCACACGGGTTGTACCCTCGACACCGTTCATTTTTCAGGCACTACTACAACGAGCAATAGTTTTACCATCCGGGATTTTAACTGGACATTCCCCGGCCCGGTAACCGCTACGGGTCAAACCGTGAATAAACTATTGCCTCCCGGTACACATACTATTAATTTATCGGTTGTATCCAATGAAGGATGCGTTGGTGATACGATCAAGCAAATAACCATTTATGATAAACCACCCGCCAATTTCCAGGTGTTGCCGGCTTCAGTTTGCCAAGGCGCTGCATTTACCCTTACAGATACTTCTTCTGCAATGATCGCAGTGAATCAATGGTATTGGGATTTTGGTAACGGGATCACCCAGACAGTGACAACAGGTCCTTCTATCACCTACACCTATCCGGCACCCGGTACGTTTACGATCAAACATGTATCGCGTTCAAGCGCTTCCTGTGTGAGCGATACGGTATACAGGCAAATTACAGTGTATGCAAAACCAACTGTTTCATTTACCACTTCGCCAACAGGTTGCTTAAATGTTACTGGTGATGTGCAGTTTACCGGCAATGTAACCACACCCGATGGGCAGGCGATCACGAATTATGCATGGATCTTTAATGATCCAAATTCGATACCGGGCAATGATAATACTTCCGGATTGCAAAATCCAGTGCACAGTTTCCATGTAGGGGGAGCCTACAATATTCAGTTCAGCGCCATCACTGCAAATGGCTGTGCTGATACGGTGATCACACCCGTTACGTTTAACCTGAAACCACAACTGGCATTTAGTCAACCAAACCCTGTTTGTGAAAATACTCCCGGCCCGATCAATATCGCTCTTGCTTTTGTATCGAACAATGTCCCGGGAACCGGCATTTATCATGGTCCCGGTGTAGACGCAGCAGGTAATTTCACTCCCGCGATAGCTGGCGGAGGACAACACACCTATTGGTATGTATTTACATCGACTGCTGGTTGCGTGGATTCGATGTCGATGAACATACTGGTTTATGGTAAACCTCATCCGAATTTTAGTTTTACCAATAATGGTTGTTTGCCGGCAAACGGACAGGTACAGTTTAACAACACCAGTACTATTGCTGATGCGCAAACGATGACCTGGTTGTGGAATTTCAATGATCCGAATGCGAATGCAGGCAATCCAAATACTTCAACTGCGCAAAACCCAACACATAATTTTGGCGAGGGCGCCTTTAATATCAAATTGCTGGCGACTTCATCCAATGGATGCAAAGACAGTATAACTATACCCGCAACATTTGCTTTGACACCGGTTATAAATTATCCGGCATTAAATGCAATTTGTCAAAATGCAGCTGCTATTTCTGTAGCTACTGCCACAGTAACGAACAATGTCACTGGAACTGGAGTGTATAGTGGGCCGGGTACAAATGCCTCCGGACAATTTGATCCTGCCGTAGCAGGTTCGGGGAATCATACGATCACTTATACATTTACAACAGCTGGCGGGTGCGTACAATCCATCACGCAGACAATATTAGTCCATGCAAAACCCACCGCTAATTTTACATTCCCCAATACCGGATGTCTACCGGCGAATGGACAGGTTCAGTTTAACAACACCAGTGCTATTGCTGATGCACAAACAATGACCTGGCTATGGAACTTCAATGATCCGAATGCCAATGCAGGTAATCCCAATACTTCCACTGCGCAAAATCCGACCCATAATTTTGGAGAAGGATCATTCAATATCAAGTTACTGGTTACTTCTTCCAATGGATGTGCGGATAGCATCACCGTGCCTGCAACATTTGCAGTTACACCGATCTTAAATTATCCTGTCCTGAACCCAGTTTGTGAAAACGCAGCAACTGTATCCGTGGCCACCGCGACAGTGACCAACAATATTACAGGAACAGGTGCCTACAGCGGACCCGGGACAAATGCCTCGGGACAATTTAATCCTGCCATTGCAGGTCCCGGTAATCATACTATTACCTATACTTTTACTACCGGCGGTGGGTGCGTGCAATCCATCACCCAAACTATTCTTGTGCACGCAAGACCAAGGCCGGATTTCAGTTTCCCCTCGGGAACTTGTCTCCCGGCTAACGGATTTGTTCAGTTTAACAATACAACGACCATAGCCGACGCGCAAACAATGAGCTGGGCATGGAACTTCAATGATCCAAATGCCAATGGCACAAATCCAAACACATCAACCCTGCAGCATCCAACACATAATTTTGGCGAAGGCAGTTTCCCGGTCAATCTTTCTGTGACATCTTCCAATGGCTGTGTAAAGGATACTACCATCACCGCCGTATTTAAAGTGACGCCCGCATTGACTTATCCGACGCTCGCTCCTGTTTGTCAGAATCCAGGTGCATCTCCTTCATCTGTTGCTGGTGCATCAGTGACTAATCCGGTGACAGGTATCGGTGTTTATAGCGGTCCGGGCACAAACGCAGCAGGTTTATTTGATCCAAATGTTGCGGGGCCGGGGATTCATACCATTACCTACACATATACAACGACTGGTGGCTGCACACAATCAGCTACCACAACGATCGAAGTATATCCGCGACCGGGCGCATCATTTACAGCAACCAATAGCATTTGCTTAGATCAATCAGCGACATTAACAAGCACCTCGACAATCCCAACCGGAACGATCACGACATGGAACTGGAGTCTTGGTAATGGAAATACACCGTCTTATGCAAACGGTAGTCCTTTTACTGTCAATTATGCCGCGGCTAACAACTATACGGTGCAGTTGATCACGGTAAGCGACAAAGGCTGTTTTAGCTCACCTTATTCACAGACTGTGGCGGTACATCCTTTGCCTGTAGCAAACTTCAATGTTCCTACAGGGATATGCATGCCCGGCGGTGCAGCCACGTTCACCAATCTCTCTGCAGTTCCGGACAATTCCGGCTTGACGTATCAATGGAATTTTGGGGATGCTACGGGAACTTCTACCGCTACCAATCCTTCTTACGTATACGGTGCTATCGGTTCCTATAATGTAACCCTCACTGCTACATCAACATTTGGCTGTGGCAATACAAGTGCACCAAAAGTCGTAAGTGACTTTTATGATAAACCAGTTGCTTCATTTAGTGTAACGCCCGATGAATTGTGCCAGGGAGTCAATACTGTATTTACTGACCAAAGCACAGCTCCTAATAGTTCTGTCCAGGGCTGGAAATGGAATTTTGCAGATGGCTCATCACCTGTTACCGTTCAAACACCCACCAAGAAGTTTAGCGATCCGGGCAGCTACGATGTTACATTGACCGTAACAAACGCCGTCGGATGCGTGTCTGATCCTTTCCCAAAAAAGGTGACAGTGCATTTGCAACCGGTGATCGACGCGGGTCGTTCATTTGTTGTACCGCAGGGAACAACTATTCAATTTGAAGCGACAGCCAATTCTCCATCCTTAACCTTTAGTTGGACGCCATCTGCCGGCCTGAACGATCCTGCCATTTTAAAACCAACCCTGGTCGCGATGACCGACCAGGATTATACATTGGTAGCGACTGGAGAATTCGGTTGTACGGCTACCGATTTTATCAGTGTAAAAATTTTGAAGCCGGTGAAAGTGCCGAATGTGTTTTCACCCAATGGCGACGGAATTCATGATAAATGGATCATTACAAACCTGGCTGATTATCCCGGTTGTCGCGTTGAAGTATTCAACCGCTATGGTCAACAGGTATTTGGTTCATCAGGATATGGCACTCCATGGGATGGCAAGTTCAACGGGAAAGATTTGCCGGTGGGGACGTATTATTATGTAATAACGCTGGAAAATGGTTTTAAACCAATGACTGGCTCGATAACCATAGTCAAGTAACGCTGACACTATGAAACAAGATTTTCTATATTCAAAAACGACTACGATGAGAAATTTTTCCAAAACCGCCTGTATGTTCCTGGCCCTTTGTGTTGCCGGGATTGCAAAAGCCCAGGTGGACCCACATTTTTCACAGTATTATGTTTATCCTTCGTGGCTCAACCCCGCTCTCACCGGGGCTTTCGACGGGCAATACAGGGTAGCCGGGATTTATCGAAATCAATGGGGCAATATTACTGTTCCATTTACTACGCCGGGTATATCGGCTGATTTTACAACAAACAAAAATATTAACGTCGGGATAAGTATACTAGACCAGACAGCCGGTGGTGGTGGATATCATTACACGACGGCCTACGCCAATGTGGCTTATACCGGCGTAAAATTTGGCCCCGGGTATACTAAGCGGATTGTATTGGGCATACAGGCCGGTATGATCCAAAGAAAGTTTGATCGCTCCCAGCTTAGTTTTGGTGATCAATGGAACCCAGTTACAGGATATAATCCCGGGAATCCTTCGGCAGAAGTATTATCGAGAACAAGAGCTACAGCATTTGACGCAGGTGCAGGTATTATGTACTTTGATGCTCAGCCCGGAAAGAAGGCAAATATCTTCGCCGGTTTTTCTGTGTCACATCTTACAAGGCCTGAAGACAAATTCAGCGCTTCCGGTACCGCGAGAATTCCTATGCGATTTACGGGACATGCAGGTATCCGGTTGGCATTGTCTGAAGTGTTTAGTATTACACCGAATCTTTTGTACTTGAGCCAGGGAAGCGCAACGGAAAAAATGGCCGGTGCTTATGCATCGCTCAAAGCTGCCCCGGAACTGGATCTGATGATTGGTGGTAACTACCGGTTTAAAGATGCTATTTCGCCTTTTATCGGGTTTACCTATAAAGGCATGGCGATCGGTGCCAGCTATGATATCAATACTTCCGATCTTGGAAAGATGGCGAAAGGATCAAACAGTTTTGAGATATCGCTGTCATTTATCGGAAGAAAATCAACCAAAACACCCGAAATAGAATTCGTTTGCCCGAGATTATAACCGGCAGATAAAAATTTTTTAATGAACAATTTCACGATATGAAAAAAATATTTCTCACTGTTGTTGTTAGCGGTTTTGCTGTGATGGCCTCAGCGCAGTTTGTTTATGACTACCTGAAAGCCGCGGACGGCTACTATGAAAAGGGAGATTACTTTTCAGCAGCGCAGTATTATGAAAAATATTTTGGGGATACAAAGTCCGCCAAAGGCAACGAATACAACCCTTACAGCCCACAAACTATATCGAAGAAAAAATCAACGGTAGTGAGCAGTAAAGAACAGGCCATGTGGCGGCTGGCTGAAAGCTATCGTATGCTGAACTACCCTGCTAAAGCCGAACCGTATTATAAACAGACAATGGAGATGGACAGGTCAAAGTTTCCTTTAGCGGGATATCATTATGCGACTATGTTGAGAGCACTGGGGAAATATAGCGAAGCTGAACAGGCATTTACATCGTTTTTAAATGGCTATACAATCGAAGATGATTATAAAAAAGCGGCTGAGCGGGAAATAAAAAACCTGCAGTTCATACAAGCCCAACTCAATAAGAAAGAGCTGAAGTATTATACCGTTAACAAAGCACCGTCAGGACTGAATTCAACTGGCGGCAACTATGCACCTGCCTGGCTCAACAGCAACACGCTGTTGTTTACCTCAACCCGGCCCGAAGACAGTAGCACCAGGAAAAAGGATTACACCAACCATGTTTACCAGGCCATATATACTGAAGGTGCAATTGCAGATGTGAAGAAAGCAACATTACCACAGGCAAAGGATATCCAACAGGGCGTGACAAGCGTATTACCGAATGGCAACCTGATGTTCCTGACCCGGTGGACAATCAATGATCGCAAAAAATCTTCATCGATCTATTGGTGCACACGCAATGGAGAGGGCTGGAATGAACCGGTATTGCTGGATGCATCTATCAATTCACCCGGTTCCAGCACACAGCAACCTTTTGTTACGGCCGATGGAAAATACTTATTGTTTGCAAGCGACAGGAGCGGCGGCCAGGGCGGATTCGATCTTTGGTATGCTGAGCTGGATGCTAATGGAAAACCCGGTGCCCCGGTAAACATGGGCAATGTGATCAATACGGCTCAGGATGAGCAGGCCCCGTTTTATCATGAGGCATCAAAGACCCTCGTATTCTCCAGCAACGGGCGAATAGGAATGGGCGGGTATGATTTCTTTGAAAGCAAAGGCAGCATTGGTAATTTGGCTGCTCCGCAAAATTTTGGTTACCCGGTAAACTCCGTGAAGGATGATATTTATTTCACTAGCAGGGGAGGAGAAAAAAATATCCTGGAAGATGTGTTATTAAGTTCCGATCGTGACGCAGCCTGCTGCCTGGAATTATTTTATCTCAAAAAAATAAGACCCCTGAGACAAATCACCGGTCGCGTTGTATCCTGTGACCCATCCAAACAGCTGGCCGGAACTACGGTTACTATTACAGATGCGGCAAACAATAAAGTCTTTACAAAATCACTGGCACCGGATGGAACTTATGCATTCACTCTGGAAGATTACCTGCCGGTAACAATAAAAGCAGACGCGACAGGTTTTATCAGCAATTCAAAAGAAGTAACTGTGCCGACCGACATGGAACAAGAAGCCATGACATATCCTGATCTCTGCCTGCAACCAGAGCCACCCAAGGTGAACGAAACATTCGTTGTAGAGAATGTGTACTATGATTTTGACAAGGCGAACCTGAAACCTGAATCGTTCCCCGCTTTGGACGAAATAGTAAGGATGCTGAATACTTATCCTTCCATGGAAATCGAAATGAGTGCACATACAGACAGTAAAGGAACGACCAGGTATAACCAGAAGCTTTCCGAAGCAAGAGCAACGAGTGTGGTAGCCTATCTCGTTAGCAAGGGAATTGATCCATCCCGACTGAAAGCGAAGGGTTATGGCGAAACGATGCCGATTGCGCCTAATAAGAATGACGACGGTTCGGACAACCCTGAAGGCAGGGAGAAAAACCGCCGTACAGAGTTTAAAGTGTTGAAGAATTAGGTAGTGAAGAATTGCCCGGATACACGGATGATTTCATTTTTTTCCGTGAATTCCCGGCAAATCGCAGGTGAAACGTTATGTGGCCTCATCGTAAACTCGCTGCCTCGTCGCGCCGTCGCGTGAAATAAGAAAAGACGCTACGAAGAATTAAATAAGTATTGAAAACGACATAATATGAAACGTGTAACCTGGGTAATGAGCCTGTTATTGTCCGTTGTATCAGCAATGGGGCAACAAAAGCCGCATTATACGCAATACATATTGAACCAGTATATCATCAATCCTGCACTTACAGGAATTGAAAACTATACTGATATTAAGATCAGCCACCGGCACCAGTGGGCGGGCATACAGGACGCGCCGGTTACGAGTTATTTTACAATACAGGGTCCTCTTGGCAAAAAAGACTATCGAACGACACCCACTTCTTTTGATGTACCGGGGGAAAATCCGCGTGGCCAGCGATACTGGGAAGAATATACCTCAGCAGAGCCGCATCACGGAATAGGGTTCCAGGCTATCAATGATGTGACAGGCCCAATAACCAATTTGTCGGCTTATGCAACGTATGCTTATCATCTTGGAATAAGTCCGAGAACCAGCCTGGCAGGAGGATTCGGTGTTGGTATCAATCGTATAAGTTTAGATGCATCCAAATTGGACTTTGGTGATTTTACGGTTGATCCCTCCGTTTATTCCTCCGGGGTTTTAAATAATACGAGGTTGGATTTGACAGCCGGGCTATATCTCTATTCCGCCGATTATTTTCTCGGTGTTTCGGCGCAACAGATCGTTCCGCAAAAAATAGATTTCTCCAATCACAATATTGGTCTCAAACACGGCAGAACAGTTCCACATCTTTTTGGAACAGCGGGTTATCGTTTTTTGGTGGGATATGATTGGAATCTTATACCATCCGTCATGGTGAAATACGTAAGTCCTTTGCCTGTACAGGTTGAGGTAAACGGCAAATTGCAGTACCGTGACCTGGCCTGGATCGGGGCGGGTTACAGGTACAAGGATGGATTTTCGGGAATGATTGGTTTAAATGTCCTGAATACTTTCAATGTCGGGTATGCTTACGACTATACTACTTCCAAACTGAACAATTATAGCAAAGGGACGCATGAGATCGTCGTGGGATTCCTGATCGGGAACAGGTATAGTGATTCCTGTCCGAGGAATGTGTGGTAACCCGGTAGCGATTGTTGAATGGTTCAACGGTTTAATGGTTTTCTTTAGGACGAAAAATCTTCAGAGTAAGAAAGACTCTGGCTCTATGAACCATAAACGCTGAACGTTTAGACTGTTGCTGGCATGAAATTTCAGAATGAGTCGTGGAAAATTTCAACCGGATCACTGTAAATTATCCGTGTTTTTTCGGGGCAGTTAGGTTTTTGAAAAAATGAGAGAGCGTTTTACCCATGATCTTTATATCCAGCCAGAGACCGGCTTTATTCACATAGATAGCATCCCAATGATAGCGGTTCACAATGCTTTCATAGTCTTTTGCAGGACCCCTGTATCCTTTTACCTGCGCGAGACCGGTGATACCGGGTTTGACGAGGGTCCTGAAATTATAGGAAGAAACCACGAACGAGAAACGAATACAATCACTGAGCATATGAGGACGTGGACCGATGAAACTCATTTCGCCGATCAATACATTGAATAGTTGGGGAAGCTCATCAATATTTGTGTTGCGCAAAAACCTGCCTGCTCGTGTAACTCGTTCATCATTGTGATCGGCCTGTCGCTCGTCTGCTTCATCATTTATCACCATTGTCCGGAATTTAAAGCAGCGGAAAATTATACCATTCCTGCCCATTCGTCTTTGTGAAAAGAACACAGGTCCTTTTGAATCGAGTTTAATCCACACTGCTACGATAGGTAAAAGCCAACTCAGGACAAGCACGATAAACAGGAAAGAAAAAAGAATGTCAAAACTTCTTTTGATCAATAAATAGTTCTTCCGGCTGGCAACGAAGCGTGTGACTATTCCGTTTTCGTTTAAGACCGGACTTTCAGGAGACGACGTAATCTGAAAATCTTTATATGTACCGGGCTTGTGCAAATTGAAATTGATAAGTAGAAATGTGGTATTTTTCTAACCTAAATTAATCGAAAAATTGCCCCGAAAGGTTGCTTTGTTGTTGATCTAAAAGTTTTTACGAGGAAAAATGCTGAAGGTTATTTATAAAAAAGACTCCGTAGCCGAGCAACGACTGGAAAGCAGCCTGCTGCAGATCCTTGCCTATTTCTCCGTCTTTGATTTTCCTTTATCAGCCGATGAAATACGAAGATTTCTTCCGCCCGGAAGCAATGAAGAGCTGGTGGAACTTTCCTTATCCCGATTGGTTGAGTCGGGAGCGATTTTTAAACTCGACAAGGTTTATTCATTGCAAAATGACATGGAACCGGCGATGAAAAAACAGCAAGCCTATCAACGAGCGGAGCAACTCCTGCCCCGGGCCCTAAAAATTGGCCGCTTTCTCTGCGGCTTTCCATATGTACGGGGTATCGGCATCTCGGGCAGCCTTTCTAAAATGTATGCGACAGAGAAGGCTGATTTCGATTTTTTCATTATTACCAGGGCTGACCGGCTTTGGATAGCGAGGACGATCATGCACTTGTATAAAAAATGGACCTTTTTGAGAGGCAGGCAACACTATCACTGCATGAATTATTTCCTGGATGAAAAAGCACTGAAGCTAAATGATCAAAATATCTATACGGCTATTGAAACGATTACACTGATCCCGGTTTGCGGGGAAGGATTGCACAATTTTTTTACTGCTAATGGCTGGGTCAGCGAATGGTTTGCCACCTATCCTTCTGTGATAAAAACACCGCAACCGCCTGCCAC
>DASSFT010000343.1:0-2912 GCA_035694045.1 Chitinophagaceae bacterium | reverse complement strand
TCCTGGTAAATTCATTCATTCGCTAAAGTTAAAATGCAGTCTAAATTATGGCAATGAGACTTCAAAATACCATTGCCAAACTTTATTTTTATGCCTTAATCACAATTGATGAAGAAACTGGTCCTGTTCGCCTGCTTCCTGCCCAATGCTATCACTGTTTGGTCACAGGCCGGAAAAAATCCTGGCAACACTCCCGTCAAAATAGCCAGGCCGGCATCCACGCTTAAGACGCTGAATGATTCCGCCAGTTATGCTGTGGGCATCACCCTGGCGAGTTTCTGCAGGGAATTCGGGATCGAGCCTGAAATTCCGGTAATCTGCCGCCCATTTATTGATGTCAGGGATAATAAACCACTCCAGGTAAGTGAAACTATCTCCAGTGATTTGGTCCTCCGTCTCCTGTCGAGACAAAAAAACTCCGATACATCTCTATCCATGTTTTTAGATACAACAGCCCTCACTCTGAGCAGGAATGATTCCAGTTATGCCATCGGGTTGAACAACGCAACTTTCTTCAAACAACAGGGCATTACCAATTTCGATACTGCCATCATCGGTAAAGCACTTCGTGATGTGCTGGGTAATAAGC
The DNA here is from genome assembly GCA_035694045.1 of Chitinophagaceae bacterium. Lineage (GTDB taxonomy): Bacteria > Bacteroidota > Bacteroidia > Chitinophagales > Chitinophagaceae > VBAT01. Next base: position 2,323 of record DASSFT010000343.1, on the reverse strand, counting down.
CATCGCAGTTAGATGACCAGGCGGCCACAAAGGTGATGAACAAAATGATCATATTAAGACAGGAAGAAATGGCCAAACCTGTGATTGAGGCTGGAAGGATGTTTTTGGCGAACAATAAAAAAAGACCGGGAGTAAAGGTGACCAAATCCGGTTTGCAATACGAGATCATCCGCCAGGGCAAGGGTATCAGGCCCCTGAAGACCGACACTTTTATTTGTCACTACCGGGGCAAACTGACCGATGGAACCGAATTCGATGCTTCCTATAATCGTAATGAACCGCTGCGACTCGGCGTGTCGCAGGTCATCAGGGGGAGGACTGAAGGTCTGCAACTCATGCCAGTTGGTTCGAAATATAAATTTTATATCCCCTACGAATTAGCTTACGGCCCCTTCGACAACCCACCCATTCCCGGTGGCTCTGTGTTGATATTTGAAGTGGAATTGCTGAATGTGAAAAAGGGTAAAGCAACTCAAGGCACTGTGAAACCTGTGAGATAAGATCAGGCCAGGTTACCTTTCATTTGTTGTATCTGCTGTCGCGTACCGAGGACGATCACCTTCATTCCCTGGTTGATAACAGTATTTTCCGGCGGGTTGATCACAAACTTTCCTTCCTTGTTTTTGATCCCGATACAATTGACACCTGTTTTCTTCCAGGTCATTACTTCATAAAGGGTTTTGTCTTTGATGGCATCGGGCAGATCATTATAGGGAACTGATTCCATATTGATGCTCTCTCCTTCTTCCCCAGATAAATAATCGATGAATTCGATGACGTCGGGCTTGGTAACCAATGTGGCCATATGCGTGCCCCCTATTTTATCAGGCAGGATCACGCTGTCGGCTCCCGCCTTAATCAATTTTGGCTGCGAGGCCACATGCGAAGCACGGCTAATGATACGGATATGTGGGTTTAGCGAGCGAGCCGTTAATACAATAAATACATTGTCAGAATCAGTAGGCAGGGCCGTGATCAGGGCCTGGGCTCTGTCAACGCCGGCTTTCTGCAATACTTCGTCTTCTGTACCATCGCCCACTATATAAATTGCGTCGGGGTTATCGGCTACATATTTTTCGATCATTTCTTCTCTTTTCTCCACGATCAAAAAAGGCACATTATGCATTTTTAACGTGCGGGCCGCCTGTTGCCCATTCCGGCCGAGGCCGCAAACGATCACATGCCGCTTCATTTTATCAATGGTGGTCATAATCCTGCGTGTTTTAAAATATTTGTTGATTTCGCCGCTGACAATAATTTGCGTAAGACGGGACAGGATGAAGATCAAAGCACCCCAGCTAAATATCAACAGGAAAGTGGTGAATACCTGTCCTCCCTGGGATAAGGTCCTTACTTCCCTGAATCCTACAGTGGTCACCGCCAGCGTGGTCATGTACAATGCCTCAATTATGTTGTACTTTTCTATCAGCATGTAACCGACGATACCGACTACTATAATACCCTGCAACAGAATAAATGGGAAGATCAGCCTGTATCCCCAACGTTTGTGCATTGGTTTTTTTTATAAAAGTACTGAAGAGCGGAATTAAACGAAATGATTTTTAGAGGCCGGAAAAAGGAAAAGGTTCAGGCGCCGATTCGTTGTTTTGCCAGTACAAGGGCCTTCTGTAATTGCTCTACTTCGGTCAGATTGGTATTGTCCAGTTCAAGGGCATCATCCGCTTTTTTCAAAGGACTTACTTCGCGGTGCGAATCCATATAGTCCCGCATCTCGATATTATTCCTTACTTCTTCAATAGAGATATTTGGATTCTTTTCATACAGCTCTTTGAATCGTCTTTCTACTCTTACGGCGCTATCGGCAATCATGTATATTTTTAATTCAGCATTAGGAAAAACGACGGTGCCTATATCCCTCCCGTCCATAACGATTCCTTTTTTCACACCGAATTTATGTTGCTGGGTTACAGCGAAAGCCCTGACTTCTTTTATAGCTGCGATCTCGCTCACTTTTTCAGCAATGATCAGGTCGCGAATGAGGTATTCCACATTCTCATCATTAAGATGAATTTCGCTCGCGCCGGTTCTTTCATTCATCCTGAAATCCAATTGGATCTCTTTTAAAGCTTTTTGCAGTTTCTTTTTATCATTCCACTCTACATGATTGCGGAGAAAATACAGTGTGATGGCACGGTACATGGCACCACTGTCTACGTAAACGTATCCCAGCTTTTTGGCCAGGGCCTTTGCCAGCGTGCTCTTGCCGGCACTCGACAAACCATCTACTGTAACGATTATTTTTTTCATATCGTCCCGCAAAAATCTGTACAAATACCGAAAGAAAAAAAGGTTGGGCAGCAAA